>NZ_JAKMRT010000005.1:0-122866 GCF_025772225.1 Campylobacter sp. IFREMER_LSEM_CL1097
ATTGATACCTTTTTGGATTGCTTGTAAAGGGGATAGTAATTTTGAAGAAAAAAAGTAAATAGCAAAACATGAAATAAACAATATAATAATAGAAAAAATAATTTGCTTATATGCGTCTTTTAAAACCAACATTTCCAACTCATCTTGCTTTTGAGTTGCACAAGCAATATAGCTTACTTTAGCTTTTGAATTATCTATATTAGCGCAAATTCCAAATCTTTCTTCTTGTGTATCAACGCTTATATATTCAAATGTTTTATAATCTCCAAATTGCTGATGATATTTTTTTATCTCTTCTATACTTGGATGTTGAGTTAAGATTAGTGATTTATTATTTGATGCAAAAGGAATAGAGCTTGTTGTATCAAAAACAAAAACATTTCCTGGAAGTTTTTCAAAGGTCTTTTGCAA
Organism: Campylobacter sp. IFREMER_LSEM_CL1097; assembly: GCF_025772225.1. Classification (NCBI taxonomy): domain Bacteria; kingdom Pseudomonadati; phylum Campylobacterota; class Epsilonproteobacteria; order Campylobacterales; family Campylobacteraceae; genus Campylobacter; species Campylobacter sp. IFREMER_LSEM_CL1097. Next base: position 412 of record NZ_JAKMRT010000005.1, read on the forward strand.
AGATGTTAGCAGTAAATCAACACCTAAAACACCTATCAACTTACCGTTTTTCTTAATCGGGGTAGAATAAGTAAAACTAGGTAATTTTGTAACAGAATCTTCATAAACATCGCTTATGAACACTCCATCATTTGCAATAGCCCCTTTATACCAGTCTCTAGAAGTAGCATCGTAACTTGGATCATCATAAGAAGAAACTCCACCACCTCTTTTTCTAAAATTAACTCCTTTTTTATCAGAAACAGTATCGCTTACAAGCATAGTTCCATCGGGAAAACCAACATAGACAGCTAAAGTATTTGATCCATCTTTAAAAATTTTTAAATCATCTCCTAGTATTTGCTCCATAGAATCAAAATTTAAAACTTGATTTTTTCCCAAAGAATCAATGTATTTTTTTATGGCAAGTAAAATATCTATATAGCCATCAACATATCCTTCCACTTGAGTTTCTGTGATCAATAAATAATCTTCATTCGCTTGTTTACTGTTTGAAATTAAATTATTTCTACTAGAAACAAATGCCATTATAGTGATTATTGATAAAGCTAAAAAGACAATAACACCAACAACAATGGACAATTTATTTTTCACACTCATTTGTGTATTTACATTCATATATCTCCTTTTTTGTATTTAAATTGAAGTATTTTAGTAAATATATTTTATCAAAAAAATAATAAATTTTAATAAAAATTATATATTATGACAAAATATTTGTTTATTATTTAAAATAATACTCTGCTGGTTTAGTGAAGAAAAATTAGGTATATAAGCATAACCGCTGATAGGATTTATAACTATACATATATGCTGATCTTGTTTATTAGATAATCTTATAATGCAGTTATTATTAAAAGATGAGAGTTTATCATAAGGACGCATAGCATTTTTCAAAGGTGTATATAAGCGACCATAATCATCAAAAATTAAACGCGTACTTCCCTTGCAAGCACCTTCAAACAAAACTTTTGAAATACCATATGTTTTTTCTATATTATATTTTAAATTCGCCTTAGAATCATTTTGATTTATTACTCCGCTTTGTCCTGAGTTCATCAATAAGTTTGGATTAATTAAATCAACAGCTATTTCTCTGTCTTTATTAATCATGTTTTTACCTATATTTGCATTACCATCACCATTTTTATCTAAAAAAATAGTATAAGTTTGTTCATTATTTGTAGCTGACTTTGAGCGTATGAAATATAATTGCCATTTAGCTTTAAACCACTCTCGTTTAGCAATATTAAATTCTTTTACTCTAAAATCATTTTGTATTAATGCTAAATGTCTTGTGTATTTAATATCATTTAAAATTTGTTCAGCCCCTAAACGCAAATAGTCAGGTTTGTAATAAAAATACCCCATAGAAAACAATAAAGATAATATAATACAAACAAAAACTAATTCCATTAAAGTAAAAGCTTGTTTCATTTTATATAATAATAAATTTTATGCCTACCTAAACTAACATATATCTTACTAGTTTTTTTACTAGAATGAAGTTCTAATTTACCTTTGGAAATACCATAAAATTTAAGTCTTAAAGCTAACTCTTTATCTTTAGTGAAAATATGTGTAAAATTTCTTTGTTTTAACTTTGAAGACAATTCTTTAGCAATATGATAATCATAAGCAAAATGTTTTTTTGGATCTTTTAATAAATAATAAAAACTTTGATTAAAAATAATACCAAGATAAAAAAATAGTAAAAAAACTAAAGAGCATTCTATAAAAATTTTATGTTTTAGGCGTAATTGTGGCATTCTTGAGCGATAAGAAGACATTAAATAACGAACTAATAATGGAGTACAAACTACACAAAAAGGTAAAAAGTCTTCTAAAAAAAGTCTTTGTCTTATAGAAAAAATCAAACAAAAAACGAAAGTAGTTGCACTAATAAACCATAAAAGAGGTTTATCATCTTGTAAAAGAATTCTATAAATAACATAAAAAAAATAAAGAAAAATTAAAGGTGAAAAGCAAGCTGCAAAAATACCTAAAGTATCTAAAAAATATCCTTTAGGTTTTCCACTTGCATCAAAACCATAAATACTCATTGCAATAGCAAATAAAATCAAAGAGCATGCAATAAGTAATTTATCTTTTTTATATATAGCAAAAAAGAAAAAAGATAAATATAAAATTACAAAATTTCCATCTACAAAAAGAACTAAAAAAAACAAGATATAAAATAAAAAGAATTTTTTATATTCAAACAGCACCAAAATCAAAAGCGTAAAAAATATTACTATGCTAGATTCATTGATAAGCAAAGCGCTGGCTACACTACCAGGAAGCAATATAAAAAGCACAACAGAAATAAAAGCATCAAAAGAAGTTTTGGTGTATCTTAAAGCCAAAATATACAACAAAATACAACTTAAAGAATGCAACAAAACAAACGGAAGTCTTAATCCAAAATCATTTTGTCCAAGAAGAGCAGTACCAAATCTAGCAATCATAGCAATTAAGCTATGATCGTAAAAATAAATTTGTGCTTCATTGTAGCTGATAGATAAAGTGCTTACACCATATAATAAAGCACAAAAATCAAAAAATAAAACGGCTAATAAATACCTTTTCATTTTTGATTAGTCAAGTTTTACAGGCCCATTACTTGCGTGAGATTGTAAAAATCTTAAAATTCTATCTTTTTCCGCATCAGTGATTTTAGCAAAACCTTGCATAGCAGATAAATATGCATCCCATTCTTCCATTAAATGTTCTTTTGGTTTATGTGCTGCGTGACAACTTGTGCAAGTATCATAATAAGTTAATTCTATCTCATCCCAAGCAAGAATTTCTTGATCGGTCAAATCTTTACTTTTAACTAAAAATTCCATTTCATTACTTGCATTTTTACCATTTAAAGTAAGTAAAAGATAAATTCCATCTTTGGTATAAGCAAGGCTTTTTGGATTTGACTCCACAACCTCACCTTTGACTTTAATTAAAGAGTATTCACCTTCTTCTTTTATAAGCTCCACTTTAGAGCCTTCATAAATTTGTCCTACTACTTTTTTACTAGCACTATCTAAAAGATCTACTTTTTCATTAAAAATAAACATATCTTTAGCAAACAAAGCACTAGCTAAAAAAGTTAATGTCAATATAATTTTCTTCATTTTAAGCTCCTATGATTTCTGGTGGTGTAGTTGAATTATAAGGTTTTATAACTTCTTTTAGCTTTTTAATACCCACTAAGCAAGTATTTACACTAGTTGCTTGAGCCATAGTTGAAGTTGGTCTTGAGCTTGTTAAAACATTTACATGACCTGCATTACATCTTGGCTTGCTATCGCTTACATCTTCAGGGTCATACCAAGCACCTTCTTGGATACTAACAACTCCTTCCATGATATTATCTGTTACAAAAGCACCTGCTAAAAGTGATCCACGATCGTTATATACTTCTACAACTTCTCCGTGGGTAATACCAAGTTTTTTGGCATCATTTGTATTAATCATCACAGGTTCTCTACCTTGAATTTTATACAAATCTCTCACCCAAGTATTATCAAGTTGAGAATGCACTCTATATCTTGGATGTGGACTTACTAAATGGAAAGGAAATTTTTTAACTAATTTTTCATTACCCAGCCACTCTGCAGGCTCAAACCATATTGGATGTGCTTTAAAATCATCTAAATTGTATTTTTCAAATTTTGGAGAATAAATTTGGATTTTTCCACTTTCTGTTGCAAGTTTATTTGCCACAGGATCGGCTCTAAATTCAGAGTGTCTTACAAAATTATAAGCTTCTTTTGGTGGTTCAAAATGGATAAAACCTTGTTTCCAAAAGTCAGCAAATTCCATATAATAAGGACAATCACTTCTTCCATAAAAACCTTCAAGCCATTGTTGTTTTGTTTTATTACCTGTAAATTTTTTATGCTCTCTCTCGCCAATTCTTTTTGCTAATTCTTCGAAAATATCATAGTCATTTCTACTTTCAAAATAAGGCTCAATTACTTTTTTCATAGCATAAACATAATCTTGAGAATAAGAGCCACCAAAGCTAATATCATCTCTTTCTAAAGTTGTAGTTGAAGGTAATACAATATCTGCCATTTTTGCCATAGGAGTCCACCAAGGCTCATGTACAATTAATGTATCAAGTGTTCTTAAAGCTTTGATAAGTTCATTTGTATTTGGATGATGGCCCAATACAGAAGCGCCCACTACATACATGAGTTTAATTTTAGGATAAGTGATTTCTTTACCTTTAAATTTAACTGTTTTACCTGGATTTAAAATAGCTTCTGAAACTCTACTTGCAGGAATATTAGTATCAAGATTATTTTTACCTTGTGGTAAACCTACTGGTAATCTTACACCTGAAAATGCTTGACCACCACCTGAATAATGCATAGAAAAACCAAATCCACCACCAGGTAAGCCTACTTGACCTATCATTGAAGCTAAAACCATTAAAGTCCAATCAGCTTGCTCACCATGGTGTGCTCTTTGCATAGCCCAGTTACCTGCTAAAAAGGTTCTATTTTTTACAAAAGTATCTGCCAATGCGGTAATAACTTTTTCTTCAACGCCGGTAATATTTGCAGCCCAAGCTGGAGTTTTATCAATACCATCAGTTTTTCCAAGCAGATAAGGTAAGAATTTGTCAAAACCATCAGTGTATTTTTCAATGAATTTTTTATCATATTTTCCACTTTTATATAAATAATTCATCATACCAAGCATTAAAGCAACATCAGTATTTGGACGAATCTTAATCCACTGAGCATTTAAAATTTCTGCTGTTTGAGTATATTGAGGATCGATAGTTATAAATTTAATTTTTGATTTGCTGTATTTTTTATAATAATCATCATTACCACGATTTGCAACTTTAAAATCAATTTGATTGCATTTATAAAGATCAGCTCCCCATAAAACATAAACCTGAGTGTTTTCCAAAATAACTTCATGAGAAGTTTGTAAAGAATAAACTTCCAAATCTCCTACTATGCTAGCATTTACTTTACCAGCAGCACCATTACTATACTCACCATCAGTGCCAATATGGCCACCTAAAGCGGTATTAAAAAATCTTCCTGCTACTGAGTTACAATTGTGCAATAAACCTACATGTCCCCATGCACCATAACTTGCATTAAATAAATTTTCAATAGGGGTTTCTTTTAATTTTTCCAATACAAGCTCTAAAGCTTTCTCCCAACTTACTCTTACAAAAGGTTCTTTACCTCTTAATTTAGGTCTTTTTTTACCTTCTAAAAAGCTTTTTCTAACACAAGGATACTTTACCCTAGTGTCTGAATAAGTTCTATCGATAATGGCATCAGTTATTACTGAAGGATGTTTATCAGATTTTTGTGGAGTAACTTTTACTATTTTTCCTTCTGAATTTACTTCAGCCCAAAAAGCACCAAAGTGAGTTGCATGAGGAATTTTTTTAGTATCGTAAAATTTTGTTTGTGCTGCCATTAAAGGATTAACGGAAGCAACTGCTGAAGTTGCAGCAAGACCTTTTAAGAATTTTCTTCTTGTTAAACTCATGTTTGTCCTTCCTTTTAGTTTAGTATTTAATTATATTGTATTATTTATAGCTAATAATAAACTAAATTTTAATACTCCAGAAAAAATCAATCCATTCTTTAGCTTCTTTAATATAAAATTCAGGGATTAATAATGCTGAAGTTTTGTAAAAAACACTTGCTACTTTAAGCTCTAAATGAGGAAACTTTTGACTTAAGACTCTCTTAATTTCTATCATAGTTTCGCCACTATCTATGATATCATCTACCAAAAGAACTTTTTTATATGAACTAAGATCAGGAATATTAAAAATTTTAATCGTATCTAATTTTTGAGTATCTTCATAATGGATAGAATTTAAAGAAAATAAATTTCTATTACCCATACCTTCTGCTAAAAAATGGCCTAAAGTCATACCACCTCTTGCTATAGCAAGTAAAACATCGGGATTAAATTCCTCTTTTATTTTGCGCGTAAAAGGGATAATTTCTTTTTGAAATTCTTCATAAGCATAATAATACATAATCACTTCCTATAAAAATTGTAATAAAAATACCAATAATGAAATTGCACTTAAAATGATAATTCCAAGATTAATTTTATCAAATTCTTTTTGCATAATACGTATAAATAAATACGCAATAAAACCAAAAGCAAAACCTGTTGTAATAGAATAAGTCAGCGGCATCATAATAATAATAAAAAACGCACTCACAGCTATTGCTTTATCTTTAAAATTAATATTTGCAACTTCCATAAACATTAAAACTCCAACAAGAACCAATACAGGATAAATAGAATTTGCAGGAATAGCTTTAAATACCGGTAGTAAAAATAAAGTGAAAACAAAACATATAGCAGTAACTAAAGCTGTAAGACCTGTTCTACCGCCTGCTTCAACTCCTGCTGAACTCTCCACAAATGCCGTTACAGTAGAGGTACCAACAACTGCTCCCATAGCTGAACTAACAGCATCTACTCCTAAAGTTTTTCCTAGTTTTTTATCACCTTGTTTTGGATCATCAAATATTTTTCCTCTTGAGCCTACGCCTGTGATTGTCCCTACGCTATCAAAAAGCTGAGTAACAAAAAAAGTAAGCACTATAGGAATCATACTAAGCTCTAAAGCTCCTTTAATATCAAGCTTACCAAATATTGCACTTAAGCCATTATCTCCGTTTATAACTGGCATCGATAAAAGTTGTTCTGGAAACCTAGCTCCATCAATACCAAAAATCCAAGCACACAAAGCACTTACAAAAACAGCTAAGATAAAAGCAGCTTTAATCCTCCAAGCCCAAAAAACAAAAACTAAAAACAAACCAAATAATCCAAAAAGTACTTTAGTGCTTGAAAAATCTCCCAAGCCTACTAAAGTTGCTTCACTTTTGGTGATAATTCCCATTTGCACAAGTCCCATAAAAGCTATAAAAGTTCCAATACCCGCTGATATAGCTTTTCTTAGATCATTTGGTATGCTTTTTATAACCCAAATTCTAAAATTAGTAAAAGATAATAAAGTAAAAACAATACCTGATAAAAAAACAGCCCCCAAAGCACTTTGCCAAGGAATTTGATAAGTATTACACACGCTAAAAGTAAAATACGCATTTAATCCCATGCCTACACTCATAGCCACAGGAGTATTAGAAAAAAAAGCACTTAAGGTAGTAGCTATAATAGTTACCAAAGCGGTTGCTACGATTAAAGCTTCTAGTGGCATACCTGAATTACTCATTGTATTAGCATTAACTGGTATAATATAAATCATTGCTAAAAAGGTAGCAATACCTGCATAAATTTCAGTTTTTACATCGCTATTATGCTCTTTAAGTTTAAAAAAATCCATTTTAATCCTTAATAAATTTTTAGTTCATTATATAAACTATCTCGCTCTATTGCTATATAACCTGAACTTTGAATCATCTCTATGAAGGTTTTTAAACTTAAGCCATTTGAACTTTTTGCTCCACCTGCACTTTGTATGCTTTCTTTTTCTATGGTACCATCTAAATCATTTGCGCCAAAATCTTGAGCCACCATAGCTAAATTTATACCCATAGTTGCCCAATAAGCTTTGATATTTTTAATATTATCAAGTACTATTCTTGCTATAGCTAAAGTTTTTAAAATTTCCACCGAGCCAAGTGGCTTTTTACCTGTAATAAAACTATTATCTTGTTGCCAAACTAAAGGAATAAAAGCATTAAACCCGCTTGTTTGATCTTGGAGATTTCTTAATCTTATCATGTGATTAATTCTATTTTCTCTACTTTCTATATGCCCAAATAACATAGTAGCATTACTTTGTTTACCTTTTTCATGCCAAAGTTTGTGAATTTTTAGCCAATTTTCACTACTTACCTTACCATGACAAATTCTTTTTCTAACTTCTTCATCAAAAATTTCAGCTCCACCGCCTGGCATAGAATCAACACCATACTCAAGCATTTTTTCTATTACTTCTTCATAACTCATATCAAAAGCTCTACTTAAAAAATCAACCTCAGCAGCAGTTAGAGCTTTAATGTGTAAAAATGGATATTTTTCTTTAATCATTTTAAAAATTTCTAAATACCACTGCCATGATGTATTTTTATTGTGCGCTGAAACAATATGAATTTCTTTCGTATCTCTTAAAACTGTCTCATCAACTATTTTCATTATCTCTTCATGTGTCATAGTGTAAGGATTAGGATTTTTCCTATGTGCTGAAAAAGCACAAAATTTACAAGTATCTGCACATATATTTGTAGGATTAATATGTCGATTGATATTAAAATAAACCTTTTTGCCATGCAAATTAGTACGAATTTTTTGTGCATATTTAGCTAGAGTAAAAAGCTCTAAATCCCAAAGTTTATTAGCCTCTTCTTCGTTTAATCTTTCTTGATTTTCTAATTTTTCTATAATTGTTTGCATATTCTTACCATATTTTTAATTTTAAACTACAATTATAATTTTAACTTACTTAAAATTTAATACAAAGTATTTTTTGGTATGATTTTAACAAAAATTTAAAGCAAGGAATAATTTTCAAAAATGGATATGCAAAAAATTCAAAAATTAAAAAATTCTTTAAAAGACTATGAGGCATATTGTTCTAGACTTTTTTTAAAGCAAGGCTCTTTTAGCTTTTACCATTCTAAAGAGATTGATCGTTTTATAGAAGATATTTATGAACTTGTTTTAAATGATTTTTTTGATGATTTTTTTCCACATAATGACAAAATTCCTTTTTGTATTATCGCCATTAAACAATATGCTAAAATGAATTTAAGCATAAAAGAAAGTATTGATTTATTGCTCATTTATAAAGATATAAAAGCTTATAATATTAAGCCTTTAATGAAAGCATTTATTACTTTTTTAAACGATATTGGTTTAAGCATTAACTATCAAATTTGTGAAATAAATGGACTTTATAATATAGCTAAAAATGAGCTTAAACAAAATATTTTACAATACCGCTATATTAGTGGCTCTAAGATTTTATTTAAACAAATCAAAGAAAAAATTTCCCAAGCTCAAGATGAGTTAAAAGAAGAATTTGCTCTAAAAATCTTGCAAGAATTTAACCCTTATTATCAACCTTTAATCAAGCAAGAATTTGATATTAATAAAAATTTTGGCGGTTTAGATGAGCAACTTAATATAGAAAATTTAAATATTTTATTTAAAGATTCTCCCAAAAATTATATGCTTAATTTTATCAATGAAAAAGAATTTAGCGAATTTAAGCTTGCGAGTGATTTTTTATTTTCACTTAAATGTGCAATGAATCTTTTAGAAGGTAAAAACACAAATTTATTTTTAATACAAAATTCACAAGAACTTGCCAACTTAATGCATAAAAAAGAAAAGAAAAATTTAGATCTTAAATCCATACTCATTCAAAAAGCAATGCAAAGTATGCAAATTTGTGGAATTTATACACATTTTTTAGCAAGATGCATCCAGGAAAAACATTATAAAGAAAATAAACTTTATGAAATACAAGATAACTTTTTTACTCATTCAGATGAAAATGAAAATTTAAATTTAATACTCAATCGACTTTTAAAACTAGAAGATGAGGATTTTATTTTTGATATTAAACTAATTTTTGCATTAAAAAGAGCAAAAAATAATGATGAAAATTTGGAGTTATTTAAAGGTATATTAGAAAAAAAACATTCTTTTAGTATTTTAAAACTACTAAACAATGCAAACATTTTAAAAGATTTTTGCAAACCATTAATTCAAAGTAAATTTTTACTCGAAGAAGAAGGTATTTATAGTGCATTAGATAGAGCATTACTTTGCTTAAAATACTTTGAAGAAAAAGATTGCAAATTTGATAAAAAAACACTTCTAATAATAAAGCTTACCATACTTTTAAGTGCTATTCATGAAGAAAATGAAATTTCTTTAGCTAATATTTACAGAGCTTATGTTGGAAAATTCCAAGTTGATAATGAACTTTTAGATTTTGGCTTAAGATTATTTAAAAATTTCAATGCTTTTAAAGATATTATAGAAAAAGAAGATATTTATAATTCTACTATTGTATTAAATTTTATTTCCAAATTAAATGATACTCATACCCTAAAAACCTTACATCTTTTATCTTTTTGCAATGCTAAAGCTTTGGGTATAGAAAATCATTTTTATTATAAAAGTTTAGAAAGATTGTTTCAAAATGCACTAGAAGGTTTTGAGGATGAAAATTTAATTGATGAGAGTCAAAGAAGGGTAAAAAAAGAACAAACTCTAAAAAGAAGCAAGGCTTTTTTAGATCTTGATGAGCAAACTCAAAACAATATCACTCATATTAAATCTAATCTCTTTTTTATAAAAAATAGCTTTGAAAAAATTATTAAAATAACACAGATTGCGCAAAAAGAAAATTTTACTTTTTGGCTTGACAATCAAGATAATTTTACTCTAGAGCTTATAATGAATAGAAAAAATAATCTTGAAAATATACTCAACACTTTAAGTTCTTTAAATTTAGTCTTTATGAGTTTTTTTGAATTATTTGATGAAAAAGTTTATCTGAAATTTGAATATTCAGATATAGTAAGTGATAATCAAAAACAAAGTTTAGAAAATTTACTTAATTCTAAATTGCATTTAAAAGTACAAAAAAAGGCAAAAAAACCAAACATTAAAAAAGATGAATTAAAATTAGACATGAATTATTCCAAAAGCTATGCCAAAATAACCTTAAACACAAAAGATCAAAAAGGTTTAATGGCTTATGTAATGGATGTACTTGCAAGATATGATATTATCTTAAGTGCAGCAAAAATTCAAACCATAAAAGAAAGAACGCGAAATGTTTTGATTTTGCATAAAAATGAAAGCTTGCAAGATCATAAAGATCAAATTCTTAAATCACTAATAAGCGAGTAAAAGATGTGTGGAATAGTAGGTTATATAGGAACTAAAGAAAAGAAAAAAATCATATTAGAAGGTTTAAAAGAGCTTGAATACAGAGGCTACGATAGCGCCGGTATAGCAGTAATGAAAGATGGAGAATTAGACTTTTTTAAAGCAGTTGGAAAATTAGAAAATTTAGCTAACAAAACTGCTAATTTTAATAGTGATGGATTTGGGCTTGCTATAGGCCATACGCGTTGGGCAACTCATGGAAAACCAACCGAAATAAATGCGCATCCACATTTAGGACAATACTCTTGTGTAATACATAATGGAATCATAGAAAATTACCAAGAATTAAAAACAAAACTCACACAAGAAGGTATTAATTTTCTAAGTCAAACTGACACTGAAGTTATTGTACATTTATTTGAATATCATGCGAGTAATTTAGAACCATTTGAAGCTTTTAAAAAGACCATAGCTGAACTAAAAGGTGCTTTTGCAATCTTGCTTGTGAGTAAAAAAGATCCTAATACAATTTATTTTGCTAAAAATGCTGTGCCACTCATCATCGGAAAAAATGGCGATGAAAATGAATATTATTTTGCATCAAGTGATGCACCTTTAGTTTCTTTAGTGGATAAAGTAGCTTATCTTGAAGATGGAGATTATGGATATGTTAATTTAAATGAATGCAAAATTTGTCATGATCAAGCTTGTATACAACCTACTTTTGTGGCTTTAAGTCAAGATAAAAGTTATGCTCAAAAAGATGGTTATAGGTTTTTCATGGAAAAAGAAATTTATGAGCAAAGTAGAGTTTTAGGCGAAGTTTTAATGGGACGATTACAAGGTGAGCAGATTGTTTTTGAAGATATAAATGAAACTCTTTTACAAAACATAGATGAAATCACACTTTGTGCTTGTGGTACAAGCTATCATGCAGCATTAAGTGGGGCTTATTTACTTGAAAGACTTGCAAAAATTAAAACTAAAGTTGAAGTAGCAAGTGAATTTAGATACAGAGAAGCCATTATAGGTAAAAATACTCTTTTTATAGTAATCTCTCAAAGCGGCGAAACAGCTGATACACTAGAAGCTTTAAAAATAGCAAAAACACAAGGAGTTAAAACTTTAGCAATATGCAATGTGGATAATTCTAACATCGTGCGTTTGGCTGATATATCTTTACTTACTAGAGCGGGTATTGAAAAAGGCGTAGCTTCAACTAAAGCATTTGCCACTCAAGTAGCAACTTTATGGATGCTTGCAATCTATCTTGCACAAAAAGCAAATTTAGATATGAGTAAAGAAATCAAAGCTCTAAGAAGTTTACCAAGTATAGTTAAAGTTGAACAAAACTTGCATGAAAAAGTACATAGAATTTCAAAAAGATACCTACATGGCCATGGCTTTTTCTTTATAGGAAGAGATGTGTTTTATCCATTAGCACTAGAAGGAGCTTTAAAACTTAAAGAAATTTCATACTTACATGCAGAAGGCTATCCAGCAGGAGAGATGAAACATGGGCCTATTGCTCTAGCAGATAGTGAGCTTTTTACCGTTGCATTAATGCCGCAAAATTGTCTTTATGAAAAAACAAAATCAAATGTAGAAGAATTAGCTGCAAGGGATTCTACTTTACTTGCTATCTCTCCACTTGATTTTGATTTAAGTGATGATTTTATAAAAACTTCAAAACAAGAGCACTATATGTGCGAATTTTTCGAAATGATGGTAATCTTACAGCTTCTAGCTTTAGAAGTTTCTATAAGACTTGGCAATGATGTGGATATGCCAAGAAATCTAGCAAAAAGTGTTACAGTAGAATAGTATTTGTGTAGTTTTGAAAAAAACTACACCTTTCTTCAAAAATTTTATAAATACTTCTTAAATTATAAGCAAACTTTAGGGTTTATTTAGTTTAAATATCACAACTTATTTTATTACAAGGAAAGGCCATGGAATACAGAATCGAACACGATACTATGGGAGAGATAAAAGTTCCTAATGATAAATATTGGGGAGCACAAACTGAAAGAAGTTTTGAAAATTTTAAAATTGGTTGTGAGAAAATGCCAAAAGTTTTAATTTATGCTTTTGCAAATCTTAAAAAATCTTTGGCTTTGGTAAATAATAAACTTGGTAAATTAGATGATGCTAAAAAAAATGCTATCGTGCAAGCTTGCGATGAAATTGTAGCAGGAAAATTTGACGATAATTTCCCACTAGCAATATGGCAAACAGGTTCAGGCACTCAAAGCAATATGAATATGAATGAAGTTATAGCAAACCGTGCAACTGAAATTATGGGTGGAGATTTTAGAAAAGAAAAGCTTGTTCATCCAAATGATCATGTAAATATGAGTCAAAGTTCAAATGATACTTTTCCAACTGCTATGAGTATAGTTTCGGTAGAGCAAGTAGAGAAAAAACTTATCCCTGCTTTAGATGAGCTTATTGCAACTTTTGAAAAAAAAGTAAAAGAATTTGAAGGAATTATTAAAATAGGAAGAACTCACCTTCAAGATGCTACACCACTTACCCTAGCTCAAGAATTTAGCGGATATCTTTCTATGTTACTTCACTCAAAAGAGCAAATCATCGCTTCTTTACCTACATTAAGAGAACTTGCAATAGGTGGGACAGCTGTTGGTACAGGATTGAATGCGCATCCAGAACTTAGTGAAAAAGTAAGCGAAGAATTAAGCAAGTTAATAGGCACTAAATTTATTTCAAGTCCAAATAAATTCCATGCCCTAACAAGCCATGATGCAATTAATTTTACTCATGGGGCCATGAAAGGCTTAGCTGCAAATTTAATGAAAATAGCAAATGATATTAGATGGCTAGCAAGTGGCCCTAGATGTGGTCTTGGAGAGTTAAACATACCTGAAAACGAACCAGGAAGTTCTATCATGCCAGGCAAGGTTAATCCTACTCAATGCGAAGCTTTAACTATGGTTGCAGTGCAAGTTATGGGAAATGATGCAGCTATTGGCTTTGCAGCAAGCCAAGGAAATTTCGAGCTTAATGTTTTCAAGCCTGTGATTATTTATAACTTCTTGCAAAGCCTTGATTTATTAGCTGATGCTATGCATTCATTTAATATCCATTGTGCTGTTGGTATAGAGCCAAATAAAGAAAAAATTGATTTTAACTTGCATAATTCTTTAATGCTAGTAACTGCACTAAATCCACACATTGGCTATGAAAATGCAGCTAAAGTAGCAAAAAATGCTCATAAAAAAGGTATTTCTTTAAAAGAAAGTGCTATGGAACTTAGCTTAGTAAGCGAAGAAGACTTTGCTAAATTTGTAGATCCTACAAAAATGATAGGAGTAAAAAAATAATCAAAAGACTAGGATTATTCCTAGTCTTTTTAAGGATTTAGATGATTTATGAAAATGATTTTTTATTTATAGAAAAAGAAGATTCTCAAATTCCTTGGGTAAAAATTTTTACTAAAGAAAATTACAGAGAATTAAGTGATTGTCCATCCTTTTTACAAAATATGCTTTTTCAGTATGTTTTAGCTTGCGAATTAAGCCTTAGAGAATACTACAACCCAGAAAAAATCAACATAGCTTCCTTTGCAAACTATGTGCCAAGAGTGCATTTTCATGTTATGGCACGCTTTAAAGAAGATGGGTTTTTTCCTGAATGCATGTGGGGAAAACAACAAAGAGAAATTAAGGATTTAAAATTGCCTGATTTTGAAGGATTTGTATCAATTTTACTTAAAAAAATAAATAATATTCATGTTTAAAAATTTATTAATTCTAGTTATCAAGTCCTATTACATTATCTACTTAGGATTATTTTAGTACAAAAATCATATAAGTTTAAAATATGAGAAAATCAAACTATAAGCTTGATAATAATTCATCTTTATTTTTATAAAAGGTCAAATAACTTTTTTTAAAACTCATGTTTTTATTAAAAACAGCAAATAAATTATTTAATATAATAAACTAAAATTTGAAAAAAGAAAGGTTTAAACTATGAAGCAATTGTTATTTTTACTTACACTTTGCTCACTTGCATTTTCCACGCAATGTGAGGTTAAAATAAAGCAAATTCAAAAAGAAATAGCTTATGCTAAAAATTACAATCATCAAGAAAAAGCTTTAAGTTTAGAATTAGCCTTAAAAGAAGTTCAAGCAGATTGTGCAAAAGATCCTCTTTTTTATGATAAAAAATTAGAGGCTAAAAAACTTAAAGAACAAGAGATAGAAAAAATCGAACAAGAGTTAAAAGAATTAAAAAAACAAAAAGATTATATGAGTAAAACAGAGTATAAAAACAAAAAACAAGCTTTAAAAGACAAAAAAGACAAAATCAAAAAAGAGATTGAAGAATATATCAACAAACTCTAATTTAATTCCAAATTTGCCACCATTTTTTATTTTGCTGCTTTAATTTTTGCATTAAAATATTTTGATTTTTTAATGCAAACTCATTTTCTCCATCAAGCTTTGATAATTCTTTGGTATATTCTAAAACTTGTTTACTCAATCATTTTATTAAAAAGTTCTATAGCCTTTTGATAATCTTCCAAATTCTCAAAGTCGCTTCTTAAACAAGAGCTAGATCAATATAAGTTTACAATTTTTTTAAGGCTTTTATTTGCTTATCTAAAAGTATATAAACTCTAGCTCTGTTAAAATATACTAAATAATATATATTATCTAGTACATGGTTTTATTGAAAGCCAAAAGTACTTCTTGAAATTTCAAACAATTAAATCCACAAAATGCTCTATTATGATAAGCTTCCAAAAACAATACGCTCGCTTAAAACTTCATCACATTTTTCAAATTCTGAATTTTCAAAATATTCTTTAGCTAAATCTGATAACTCAGTAATTAAATTATCTAAATCTTAACCCTAGTTTTGATTTTCTTTATTTAAACTTTTCAAAAATTCTTCTATATTATATTTTGTTCTATAAGTTTCACTCATTAAGTGAATCAAAATATCTCCTAAATCAAGCACAGTCCATTCTTCACTACTTTCTATATTTAAAAACTCCTCACCCTTGCTTTTAAGATTAGTTTTTAAATCATCAATCAAAGAAAGCGCGTGTCTTTCCCCCATAGTAGTAGCAATCACTACAAATTTAACAAAATAATCCTTATCTTGCATATCAAAGCTTTCTATTAAATCTGCCTTTTTATCATCTAAAATCTGCACTATATTATTAATTCTTTCTTGCATTGTTTTCCTTTTGTTAAATATTTTTAAATTTAGAATAATAAAGCTTAACTTCTTCTTTGATTTGCTCACAAACTTGCGTTGTTTGTAAAGTTTGTCTTATAAAAGATGAAGAGATATTTACTTTAGTATCTAAAGTTTTAAAATGCTTTGGTATAAAAATATCATCTCTTTTAGCTATAACAAATTCTACCAAATTTTGCAATCTTTCAAATTCATGCCATTTTTCAAGACTTTGCAAATGATCAGCTCCTAAAATAAGATAAAATTTTGAAATTTCATATTGCTTATATAAAAATTCAACACTTTCTATACTAGGCACAGGTCTTTGCTTTTTTATTTCAAAATCACAAATTTCAACTTTTATTAAGCTTCCCCAAATTTCCTTGCACCATTTTAAGCGTCTTTGTTCATCTGCAGTAAATTCTTGTTTAAAAAGACTAATAAAAGTAGGCATAATAATGAGCTTATCAAGCTCTAAATTTTCTAATGCATTTAAGACTATAGCATTATGACCTAAATGAGGCGGATCAAAACTACCGCCAAAAAGTGCGATTTTCATTAAAATTTAACCTTTTTTTAGTAGAATTTTATCTACTTAATCATAAAAAGGAAATGAAAATGGCTGTAAAAGTTGCAATAAATGGCTTTGGACGCATTGGAAGATGTGTTGCAAGAATTATCATGAAACGCGATGATATAAAACTTGTAGCGATTAATGATACTACTGATATTGAACTCACAAAATATCTTTTTAAATACGACACCGTTCATGGGACATATGATGGTAGTGTTGAAAATGAAAATGATGATTTAATAATTGATAATAAAAAAATAAAAGTTTTAAAAAGTAGAAATGTAGCAGATTTAGACTTTGCAAAATATGGCGCACAAATTGTTTTAGAATGTACCGGTGCACACTTAACTATGGAAAAATGTCAAGGATTTTTAGATCATGGAGTGCAAAAAGTCATCATGAGTGCACCTGCAAAAGATAAAACTCCAACCTATGTTTTAGGAGTAAATGCACATGAATACAAAGGCGAAAATATCATCTCAAATGCAAGTTGTACCACTAACTGTCTAGGACCAATTTGTAGAGTTTTACAAGATAATTTTGGCATAGAAAAAGGTTTAATGACTACTATACATGCTTACACCAATGGTCAAAGCATTATCGATGCAAAAGCAAGAGATAAAAGAAGATCACGCGCTGCTGCACAAAATATCATCCCTACTTCTACCGGTGCAGCAAAAGCTATGAAGCTTGTTATGCCTGAACTTGATGGAAAATTACATGGTCAAAGCATGCGTGTGCCTGTAGCTGATGTATCAACTGTAGATTTAACTGCAACTTTAAAGAAAAAAGTAAGTAAAGAAGAAATCAATGAAGCCTTTAGAAAAGCAGCTGCTAGTAATTTAAAAGGCATATTATTAGTTGATGATGAAGAAAGAGTTTCAAGTGATTTTATAACTTGTTCTTATGGTGCAATTGTAGCAAGTGATTTAACTCAAGTTATTTGTGATGATTTTGTTAAAGTGGTTGCTTGGTATGATAATGAATGGGGTTATTCTTCTCGTTTAGTAGATATGGCAGTATTTATAGCAAAGGCTTAAGATGAGTAGTATTTTATCGATTAAAGATATTGATCTTGCAAAGAAAAAAGTATTTATAAGATGTGATTTTAATGTTCCTCAAGATGAGTTTTTAAATATCACCGACGATCGTCGTATTCGCTCGGCCATCCCTACTATAAGGTATTGTTTAGATAATGGCTGTGCAGTTATTTTAGCTTCACATTTAGGGCGTCCAAAAGAAATAGCTTCAAAATACTCTTTAGAACCAGTTGCAAAAAGACTTGCACGCTTAATGGCTAAAGAAGTCATCATGGCTAAAGATGTTATAGGTGAAGATGCAAAGAAAAAAGCTAGCGAATTAAAATCAAGTGAAATCTTACTTTTAGAAAATTTACGCTTTGAAAAGGGTGAAACTAAGAATGATGAAAATTTAGCCAAAGAACTTGCTTCTATGGCTGATGTTTATATTAATGATGCTTTTGGGGTTTGTCATAGAGCCCATGCTAGCGTTGAAGCTATTACAAAATACTTTGATAATACAAACAAGGGTGCGGGATTTTTACTCCAAAAAGAAATTGAGTTTGCAAGCAATCTTATCAAACACCCTGCGCGTCCTTTTGTGGCCGTAGTAGGTGGTTCTAAAGTAAGTGGGAAATTACAAGCTTTGACTAACTTACTTCCAAAAGTAGATAAATTAATCATAGGCGGAGGTATGGCCTTTACTTTCTTAAAAGCTCAAGGTTATGATATAGGAAATTCTCTTTTAGAAGAAGATTTAATTGAAGAAGCAAATAAAATCTTACTCAAAGGTAAAAATCTAGGTGTAAAAATTTATCTTCCTGTGGATGTTACAGCAGCGCAAACTTGCTCTCAAGAAGCAGTGATGAAATACACTCCTGTGCAAGAAATTCCTGCAGGTTGGATGGGGCTTGATATAGGTCCTGCTAGTGTAAGATTATTCAAAGAGGCACTTTCTGATGCTCAAACTATATGGTGGAATGGGCCTATGGGGGTTTTTGAAATCGATAAATTCTCAAAAGGTAGCATTAAAATGAGCCATTATATTAGTGAATCTCACGCAACAACTGTAATAGGTGGTGGCGATACTGCTGATGTTGTAGCAAGAGCTGGTGATGCTGATGAGATGACTTTCATTTCAACTGGCGGTGGAGCATCATTAGAACTTATAGAAGGAAAAGAACTTCCTGGTGTAAAACCTTTGACTATAAAGGATAATGAATGATTTTTGCAGCAAATTTAAAGTGCAATCATACAAGATCAAGCTTTGAACTTTATGCTCAAGAATTAAATCAAAATTTAAACAAAGAAGATGAAATTTTCATCTTCCCACCTAGCATAGCTTTTTTAAAAGACAATTTTTCATTTCAGCAAGGCGCGCAGAATTTCTACCCTTGCGAAAATGGAGCCTATACCGGAGAAATTGGTAAAATTCACTTAGAAGAATTTAATATCAAAAGTGTTTTAATAGGTCATTCTGAAAGAAGAGCTTTAAATGAAAATGAAAGCTTTTTAAAAGCTAAATTTGATTTTGCAAAAAATCTTGATTTTAATATCATTTATTGTATAGGCGAAAGTTTAGAAACCAAAAATACTAATAAAAGCTTAGATTTTTTAAAAAAACAAATTGAAAATATTGATTTATCTTATAAAAAACTTATCATAGCATATGAGCCTATTTATTCTATAGGCACAGGAGTTAGTGCTAATCTTGATGATATTAATACCATACTTAATTTTTTAAGAGAATTTACTAACGCTAAGCTTTTATATGGTGGAAGTGTCAATCAAAACAATATTAAAGAAATTTGTGCTTTAAAAAATTGTGATGGAGTATTAATAGGTTCAGCCGCATTAATTGCAAATGATTTTTTAAATATGATACAAATAGCCAAAGGTTAAAAAATGTCTTTAAGCAATGAAGAATTAAAAAGCATATTAGAGCATAAAATTGCTCTATTAGAAAACTCGCATAAAGAAGAGAAAAATATCTCATTAGAAGCCGTAAATTCTATCATTAAAACTTTAGGTTTGCCAAATGATTTTAGCCCTTTAGCACATAGATATTTTCAACTTCACACCCCACCTAGTCTCATATGGCTTCATTTAAGTGAATGCACAGGATGTAGTGAGAGTTTGCTTAGAACTTCATTGCCTGACTTTTTAGATCTGATTTTTGATTTCATTTCTTTAGAATATCATGAAACCTTTATGAGTGCAAGCGGACACCAGGCAGAATCGCATTTAGAAGAAGTTTTAGAAAAAAAAGATTTTCTTTTGGCCGTTGAAGGCGGGGTTTGTGCTATAGATCCTTTTTATCTAACTATAGGAGCACATGGTGAAAATGGATATGAAATTTTACAAAAATGTGCCAAAAATGCTAAAACAATCTTTGCTATGGGAACTTGCTCAAGCTATGGAGGAATTCAAGCTGCACATCCAAACCCTACCAAAAGCATAGGAATTTCTAAAGTCTTGGAAAAAAAAGTAATCAATATACCAGGTTGTCCTCCAAGTGATGTAAATATCATCGCAGCGCTTTGCTTTTATATATTATTTGAGCAAGACATGGCTTTAGATGAACAAAATAGACCTTTGGCTTTTTATGGTAAATGTTTGCATGATTTATGTGAAAGAAAAGCTAAATTTGAAGCAGGCAATTTTGCTCAAAGTTTTAACGATGAAAATATAAAACAAGGTTATTGTCTTTTTAAAGTAGGTTGTAAAGGACCTTATGCTTATAATAATTGCCCTAAGGTTAAATTTAACTCCAAAACCTCTTGGCCAGTAGCTGCAGGACATGGCTGTATTGCCTGTAGTGAAGAGAATTTTTGGGATGATTTTGGTTTTTATGAAAAACCTATGAGCAATGAATTTGCTTATAATAATTTTTCTATTATATTGGATAATAAAATAGTCCATAATAGCTCTAATAATGAGCTTAATTCAGATAATATTTTGTTAGATTTAGAAAGCGATATTAGTGGAATTTTTTATCAAAATGACACAAAGATTAATTTTTTAGACTTTAGTTTTGAAGCTAATCCTAAAGTTTTTTTAAATAATTTTGCAAAAACTAAAATGGCTATGACTTTAGTGCAAAATTACCAAGAGCAATTTAAAACATATTATAATTTTATACAAGAAAATTATAATAATGAAGGCAAAATTAGCAATAACATCTTAGATTTATTTTATTTTATATATCCTTTTATTAGCGGAAAAAAATTAAGCCATTTAGATGAGTTTTTAGATCTTGCTTTAGCTTATAAGTTCAAACATCCTAGCAAATTTGATTTTAAAACTACCATTAATGAACAAGCAAAGCTTGATATTTCTAAGTCAATGCGTATGCCTTTGATTTATATTTTAGGTGGTTTAGATAAAGAAGCTATTGCTTTTGGATTGATTTTTTCTTTAAAAGAAAATTTAAAACAGGCTTTAAAAGCATGTAAAAATATACATAACAAAAAACAAATTTTAATACACTCAAATAATGAAAAAATACTAAAATTATTTTGGGATTTAACGAGTGTTTAAAGACTTAATGATAAAATATTTATCTCCCTAGTATTTGAAATTTGCAAAGCTTAAAAACTTTGCAAATTTATTTAAGATTTAGTTATTTTGACGATATAACTTTATCTTGATTTGAAAGGAACATTATGCAAATTTCTAGCTACAACTCTCAAAATTTTTCTATGGATATAAAAACAAAAAACGGCAATCATCTTTCTTTTTCTATGTACGATAAAAAAGAAGCAAAATTAGATAAAGATGGAAATTCAGCATCTTTGAGTTTAAGAAATCAATTTGGTTTTTCGTTTTCATATAGTGGCACAAAACTTTCACAAGAAGAAATTGAAGAAATTAAAGAAGCAGTAGCCAAAATACAGCCTCAAATTGATGAATTTATGAAAAACTCAAGAGTAGGAACCTTAAAGCCAAAAGAGCTTATCACCACTGCGATGAAAATTGGCGATGCTCTGCCTATACCAAAAAATGAAGAGCATAAAAAAGCAACCTTGCATGAGTTATTTAATATTATGGATAAAAGTTTAAATAAAGAAATGACAAAAACTGATCTTGAAGATATTAAAAAACAGATTTTCCAAGATAGTGCTAAATTATTAGAAGAAATTTGGAAGCAATATAATAATCAAGAAAAGAAAAAAGAAGAAGAAAATAATAAAGAATTTGGATTTTACGCTTAAGAAGGAAAATAAATGCAAGTAAAAGATATTTTAAAAAGCATGCTAGAACTCCAGCAAAAATTAAATGATGATACTAATGGTATAGGATGGGAAAATGGCTATACCAAAGAAGGTAAATTAATTAGCTTTAGAAGATGCATTTATATGGAGTGTGCTGAACTTATTGATTCTTTTGCTTGGAAGCATTGGAAAAGTATACACACTCCTGCAAACTGGGATAATGTATGTATTGAAATAGTAGATATATGGCATTTTATCTTGAGTTTAATTTTAGAAGAATACAAAGAAAAACAAATTAATGATAAAAATTTCATAGCAGAAGAAGTTTCTTCTGTAAGTTTTTTTGATGATTTTTGCAAAGAAACTTCTAATCCAAACGAAGCAGATATTTATGGAATTTTAAATGATATTGAGCTTATTATCCATAAATGCAGTGGATTTGATTATGATTTAGGTGAGCTTTTAAGTGTCTATTTTATTCTAGCTAGAAAATGTGGCTTAAATTTCTTTAAACTTTACAAAACATATATTGGAAAAAATATTTTAAATCAATTCAGACAAGAAAATGGCTATAAAGAAGGCACATATAAAAAAACATGGAATGGTGTAGAAGATAATGAAGTTTTAAATCAAATTTTAAAAGAAACCTTAGATTATAAAGAAATTTACAAAAAACTTCAAAATTATTACGATGAATTAAAATGAATATTTTATATCTAAGCTTGCAAAATTTTTTTAGTAAACCTTTTTTAAAATTTTCTTTTTTGCCTTTTTTTGTTAGTTTAATTATTTTAGCCTTGCTTGTATTCTACACCTATGATATCTTTTTTTCTTATATTGAAGATGTCATTAGCGGAACTTTCATGGCTTGGTTTTTTAGCTTTTCCATAGTACAATTTTCACTTACATTTTTGAGTGCCATAGGTGGATTTTTCATAGTAGTTTTTGCCTCAGTATTTTTATCCATGCTAATTATTTCTTTTTTAACGCCTTATATAGTAAAAAAAATAAATCAAAAATACTACAACTATTTCATACAAAAAGAAGTAAATTCTTTAGAAGTTTTACTCAAAACATTTAAATTTATATTGACTTTTTGCGTATTATTTATAATCGCTACTTTTTTACTAATCATACCTTTTATAAGTATTGTGATTTATTATGGAGTTTTTTATTATTTATTTCATAAACTTTTACTCTTAGATGTATTAAGCAATGTCTTGGATAAAAATTCTTTTGATAATTTTTATAAGAACTCTTCACCTTTGAACTTTAAAATAAGTACTTTAATATTTTTTATTTTATCAAGCATTCCTTTACTTGGACTATTTTTACAAGTATTTTATGTAATTTTTTTAACTCATTTAAGTTACCAAAAGATCTTAAATTTAGAAGCTAAAAATAATGGATGAGAGAATTAAAAAATTCATTTATTCTCAAAAACTCTTAACCTTGAGCGTGCAAGATAATGATGAAATATATTGCGCAAGTTGCTATTATACTTTTGATGATAAAAATCTTGCATTGATTTTTGCTAGCGAAGAACATACTAGACACATTCAGCTTTCTTATAAAAATCCAAAAGTAGGAGTTAATATAGCACTAGATACAAATATTATCAATCTTATTAAAGGAGTACAAATTAAAGCTATTTTTAGAAAAGCTACCGCAGAACAAGAAAAAATATATTATGAAAAATTTCCCTTTGCAAAACTTGCAAAAGCTTGTATTTTTGCTCTAAATATACAATGGGCAAAATATACCGATAATAAAATTCTACTTTCTAAAAAATTAGAATTTTTTATTTAAAAATATCCTAAAAATATAATATTTTTTAATAAAAATTAATTTTTTTATAATTTTTTAAATATTTTTTTAATAAAATCATACAAACTATCATAATCATAAAGTCAAATATTGACTTTGTCAAGGAGAAAAAATGCTCTCTTCTATTAAGAAATACCTACTAGGTAATTTTTCCAACAAAATAGCTTTCTTAGTTTGTATTTTTGTTGTAGTTTTGCTATGTGTTTTAGGTTTTTTTAATTATGTTAAATCTAAATCCAATAGCCATACACTGTTAGTTCAGTTTCAACAAAAGGTTGCTTTTGATGTGAGTAAAAGATTTGATTTATACGCAAGCGATAGACGCAATGTGATCAATTCTTTAACAAAATACATCAAAGAAAATAAAAATAATCTAAATTCAACACAATATACTAGTTTATTAAATTCTATAGGAAATTCTTTGGGTTTTGATTTAACCTATGTGGGTTTTGAAGATGGAACTATATTTAGATCAAATGGCAATAATCAAACTCCAGAAAGTGGTTATGATCCTAGATCTAGAGGATGGTATAAAGAAGCCAAGGAAAAAAGAGAGTTAATTGTCACAGATCCTTACATATCATCTAGTATGCAAAAACCAACCATTTCTTATGCTAGTCCTATTATAGACAATGGAGAAATTATAGGTGTAGTTGCTGCTGATTATGATTTGAAAAAATTCTCAGAAGAAGTTTTGGCTATAGGTAAAACACCTTATTCACATGCTGCTGTTTTAGCTGATGATGGAACTTATCTTTTTCATACCGATTCTTCCAAAATCTTAACCTCAACTAATATTAGTAAAGATATTATTTCAAATTATTTTAAAACAACTGAAGGTGCAAACAAAGGTCTTTCTAGGGATATTTTCAAAATTCAAACTAAAGAAGAAGGGATCAAAGCTTTAATTTGTAATGGTAGTATCAATCCAAAATATACTATTTGCTCTATAGCTGATTATGATTTTTACAGCGATACAGCTAAACAAACATTGATGGAACAAATTATTATTTCCTTAATTGCTATTTTTATTACTTTGATTTTTATTAGAATAATCATTTCTTATAATCTTAAGCCAATTGCTATTATATCTTCAGGCTTGCATAATTTCTTTAACTATTTAAATCATAAAGACATTCATTCACACCCTATTAAACTAAAAACTCAAGATGAATTTGGGAAAATGGCTGATGAGATTAATGAAAATATTAATATTATCAAAGAGGCTTTAAGTAAAGATGCAAAAGCTATTGAAGAATCTGTAAATGTTGCTAGAAAAATAGAAACAGGTGAGCTTAATTTACACATTAGCTCTCATGCTAACAATCCACAAATTCAAGAACTCATAGATGTTTTAAATAAAATGCTTGATACTTTACAACAAAAAATTGGTAATAATTTAAACGAAATTCAAGCGGTATTTGATAGTTATAAACAATTAGATTTTACTGCAGCTATTAATACCCCAAAAGGCGATGTTGAAAAAGCAATCAATGCCCTTGGGAATGAAATTAAAAACATGCTTTCAAAATCACTAAACCAAGGTGAGTTATTAAATCAAAAAGCCGAAGCACTCAAACAAAGTATGTATGAACTTACAAATGATGCCACACATCAAACCTCATCATTACAAGAAAGTGCAAGAGCTTTAGAGCAAATGAATTCAACTATGAGTGAAATTTCTATCAAAGCACAAGATGTAGTTAAACAAAGTAATGATATTAAAAGTGTTACCACTATGATTTCAGATATTGCTGATCAAATTAATCTACTTGCATTAAATGCTGCTATTGAAGCAGCTCGTGCAGGAGAACATGGTCGTGGCTTTGCTGTTGTTGCTGATGAAGTTAGAAACTTAGCAGAAAGAACTCAAAAGTCTTTAGGTGAGATTGAAGCTAATACTAATATCTTAGCCCAGTCTATAAATGATATGGGTGAAGCTATAAAGGAAGAAGCTAATGATATTAGCCAAATTAATGAGTCAGTGGCTACTATAGAAAAACTTACACAACAAAATTCTCAAACAGCAATACATACAAATGCTATTGCAAATGAAGTAGATTCTTTAGCACAAGATATATTAAGTGAAACAAAAAAAAGAAAATTTTAAAAGATGCCTTTTTGGCATCTAGATTTAAGAAAAAGAAGGTTTAATTTGTTCTATCCAAGCATCAATTCTACTTTCGGTTAAATCCTCATGGTTATCATTATCTAATGCAAGCCCTACAAATTTATCTCCTTCTACCGCATCACTTGATTCAAAAGTATAACCACCTGTAGAAACTGAACCTACTAAATTTGCACCTGCTGCTTTTAAAGCCTGAGCAAGTTTTCCCATAGCGCTACAATATGTATCTGAGTAGCTTTCACTATCTCCCATACCAAAAACTGCAACGGTTTTTCCACTAAGATTTAAAGCTGAAAAATCAAAACTATCCCAATCATCTTGAAAATCTCCACTTCCCCAAGTAGAAGTTCCGCAGATTAATTTATCATAAGAATTGATTTTTTCTGCATTAATATCTGCAATATTTAACACATCTGAAATTCCTAATTTTTGAGCGATCATATTTGCCGCACCTTCGGTATTTCCCATAGAGCTACCATAAATTACTGCTACTGACATTTAACATCTCCTTAAAATTTGATTATTAATAGTATAGGGAACTAATTTTAGCAAAGTTTTGTTATTTTCACATAAATTATGTCTTATTTCTTTATGTTGAGTAAAATTTTTATTTCTTGGATACACAATATAAAATATTTCAAAAACATTTTTTTTGATAATTTGCAAAGCTAAATTTATATCCTTTTTATTATCTTCAAAAAAAGAAGGCATAATAGCCATTTTATCATTGATAATAATGATATTTTCTTGAATATCTACCCTAGCCTTTACATTGCTTTTACAAATTTTATCATATACAAAAGACTCAAAAGCCACCTGTGGATCTAAGATAAAATTTGATGACATAAAAACATTTTGTATTAATCTAGCTAAAGCATATTTTGGCATCTTTGCTTCAAGCTGTAATTTATTTAAATTTCCTTCTTTATATGCTTTGATGATTTTATGAGAATATGGACAAAATTGTTTTATTTTACTAAATTTCAAAACCCTTTCTGTGATCATATTTTGGATTTTTAACTCAAAAATATTTCTTAAACTAGTAGCTTTTTTTGCATAAATATAAGGTATTTTTAGATCATTTTCCACCAAAGAATTATACAAATTTAAAAAAATAAAATTAATATTTTCTTGTTCTAAATCTCTAAATATTTTAGGTACCAAATCCTCTTTGTTATTAAAACCAAACATATTATGCCTTTTTTGTACATTCATAAGTTTGTTCAAGACCAAAAACCTTGCAATATTCGCAATATACACAACTCACACTGCGTTTAGCACAAACCAAAGGTATATTGCGTTTTTTTGCCTCTGTTTTAATTTTTTTCATGGTGTTGTGATTTAAAAAACTAGTAAGCATAACTATGCATTCAGTATTTTGTGGAATGGGTTTTCTATTTACCCTATTTTCATTTCTAGCATCCCAATGCTCTATACTTTTTGCGCCTAAATTTGTCAAAACTGCCTTAATTGGAGTAATTTCATCTGCACCTATAACCAAAACTGACATTGAGCTTTCCTTTTATAAAAATGATAATTGTTATTATAATTTATAAAAGATAAATTTTAACTGATACTCAATATCAATTTTTAAAATTATGTATTATAGGTTTGATCAAAAATATCTGCGTGTAAAATCTCTTCTAAAACCACTGTAGCATATGAACCTTTTTGCAAGAAAAATTCTAAAGTAAAATGAGCTTTTTCTTCATCATAATAACTTTTACAATCTTGCAAATAAGACCACATAAAGCGTCTTGAACCTTGCATTTTATCTTTAAACTCATATGCAAAAGAAAAAATCTCATCTTCTAATTTTTTAGCTAGACCTTCATTTGTTTCATAAGCTTTAGAGCCTATTAAAAGTCCCATAGAACTAATATCTTTTTGATTAAATCTTTCTACTTCACTTGGCAAATCTTCACATACAAAGCATTTACCAAAAGGATAATGCCCTAAAACTTCACCTTTTAAAATCTTAAAAAACTGCTTTTGATTTTTTAAACTTTTAATTTCATCTTTATCTAAATCATAAATTTGTTTTATTTCTTTTTCACTAAAATCATTGATAAAATGTGATAATTCCACCCTTTTACTCAAATATCTGTTAAAAAGTTCGCTTTGAAAGGCAGAAATTAAAAATTCTTGTATTTTTTTATTTTTGATTTTTTTACCTTTTAAAATTTCTAGTCCTTGTAAAAAATTATCTTGAAATTTACCAAAACGCTGATATCCAAAATAATTAGCAAAACCTTGTTCTTGGATATTTTTGAAAGCTTGTTCTATTTTTAAAGCATCTACTTTTGAAACTTTTTTTAATCTTATAAAAAATGAATTTCCTTTTAAATGCCCTATTCTAAGTTTATTATCATGATAAAAACTTTCTAAAATTTTCATCTTATCATGTTTAAAATTTTTTAAGCCCTCTTCAAATTTTTTAGGCATAGAAATATATTGAAAAGTTAAGCCTTGTTTATCTTTTAAACCACTATAACCAAAATCTCTCATTTTAACACCGCTTTGCTCACTTAAAATTCTCAAAGCTTCACTGGTGCTTAGATCTTTTTTTTGTATATGTAAAATAAGATGTTCACCTTTACCACTAAATTCATACAAAGGCTTTTCTCTTACTACAAAATCATTACTATTTTTTGAAAAATACACATTTATCGGGCTGTGTTTTAAAGTATATAAGGGCTTAAAAATGATGTTCTCTTCCATAAAATTTATACCTTCCTGTTGTTGTTTTTGCAAAAATATTTAGTTTAATTCTATGTTTTTTAGCCATATTTTGTATAAATACTTTATGTTTTTTATCAAAAGCAAATAAAATTTCATACTCTTCTGCACTATTTAAGCTAAATTTATCTAATTTTTTAAGAAATTTTATACCAAGTTGATTTATAAAGAGTATTCTCGATAGATCCTTATTTAAACCATCTGAAATATCCATACTCACTCTGACTTTTTTTGCTATATCATAAAAAAATTTCTGCCTTAAATTCGGTTTTATAAAACGATGTTTAGAATGCAATTTTCCACCGCGAAATAGTATATTTAAACCTTTTAAACTCTCACCTAATTTCCCACTAAAAGCAAGCAAATCTCCCTTTTTTAAACCTTTTCTAAAAATAGCCCTTTTATTCACTTTAGAAATAATAGTTATACTAATATTAATTTTCCTATCTGCTATAGTATCTCCGCCTATAATTTGCACCCCAAATTCTTTTGCGCTATCTAGCAAGCCTTTTTGCAAAGCTTTAACTTGTTTCATTTCTAAACATTTTGGTAAAGAAAGCCCCAAAAGAGCGTATTTTGGTGTAGCATTCATAGCAATTGCATCAGAAATATTAACGAGCATAGCTTTTGCGCCAATTTGCTCTAAACTCATCCAAGATCGTTTAAAATGCACATCCTCACAAAATAAATCTTTAGAATAACAATATCCATCGATGATTGCTCCATCATCTCCGTTGATAGAATTTGCAAAAGCATTTATAATAAATTTTTCTTTATCCATGTGAATATTTTATACAAAAAGCTTTTAATTTTATATAATAATCAAATTTTTATAAGTTTAAAATGTATATAATCAAAAATAATACCAAGGATAAAAAATGCAAATAACTTTAAGAATTTTTCGTTTTGATAAAGATAGTGATTATTTAGCTTATTATAAACCATATGTTTATGATAGTAAAAATTTTAAAAGTGTTTATGATATTTTAAGTCAGATTAAAAAAGATGATATATATTTTGATTTTGAAGAAAACCCAGAAAGTTGTATTAAAGTTAATCAAGTTACCATTAGACAAAGAAGAGATTTAAGTAATATTATTGAAAGATTTGGAAAAGAACTCATCATAGAACCACTCGATACTAAAAGAGCTATTAAAGACTTGATCATGGATAAGAGTGATTTTTTAGAAAAACTTGAACTTTTTAAAGGACTTATTGACATACATGATATAGAGCTTTACAAGCAATATGACTTTTTATATTATACAAGCGAAGTAAGAGAATTTCTACCTGAATATTTAGGAGATAGTTTCTTTATATTTGCCTATAAAATGCTACTTAAATATCCAGAAAAAACTCCACAATTTTTAAAATTGATAGCAGATGAAGAAAAAGGAATTTATTATCATACTAAATTCAAAAATTTTATTTCATCTAATGAGCTTGACTATGAATCTTACATCAAAGAATTAAAAGTTATGCTTGTAAAATCA
The DNA here is from genome assembly GCF_025772225.1 of Campylobacter sp. IFREMER_LSEM_CL1097. Taxonomy (NCBI): domain Bacteria; kingdom Pseudomonadati; phylum Campylobacterota; class Epsilonproteobacteria; order Campylobacterales; family Campylobacteraceae; genus Campylobacter; species Campylobacter sp. IFREMER_LSEM_CL1097. The sequence goes on from NZ_JAKMRT010000005.1 coordinate 30,498, forward strand.
GGTCTTGCAAGAAGTATTTTTTAAGGAATTAAAATGTATAAAATTTACACCAATAGCAATAATGATTTATTTTGTTATTTTGATATTATCAAAAATGTCTTAGATATAGTCGGTGTTGAAAGCACATTATGTGAAAAACCTTTGGGTAAAAATTATTTTATTATTGACTATGATCCTAAAGATATTTTAGATGAATATTCTAGAATGATGGATGAGAATAATATCTTAGCTTGCGAATATAGCTCTTATGAAATTATGAGTAAAATCGATAAGATTAAATACGCTCCAGAGTTTTTTTTAAAATACTTAAAAACAGAACACATTAAATATTTTTTTGATAAATTTAACATAGGTGTATATCAAGGATTTTCCCATGCTAATTGCTCTTTAGAACTTGCTAAGATTCTTAAAGCAAATATAATTGATTTTGAAAGAAAATATAAGAGTTGTGGCTATGGGTTCTTAAGTTTAAATGCGCAATTAGCTTATAAAAGCGCAGCAGCAATCATTTTAGATGCTTATGATAGTGGTTGTGATTTTTTAGTTGTAGAAGATTTTTATTCTTTTTACATGTTTGATAAGTGTTCTAAAGAATTACAAGCAATTTCAAATAGAAATTTTGAAGATTTTTATATTTTAAGTTTCGCAGAGCTTGCAAATTTAGCTCTAGGTATAGTACCATACACTTTAAAAAAACACAAATTAAAAGTGAGTTTAGTCAATGAAAATCGCTCTTGAATGCAAGGATTTAATTTTAGAAAAAACTTTAGAAATTGCTTTAAAAGATTTTTTAGTTTTAAAAAAAGATTGTGATTTTTTAGTCTGTGATGAAAAAATCAACACACAAAAGCCACAATTTATCATCAACAAAAAATCAAATTTCTTAACTCACCCTTTTAACATAGAAGAGTTGCTATGTGCTTTAAATGATTTCAATGCAAGCTTGCAAAATATTGCCTATAAAATAGCAATGCGTGAGAAAAAAATTATGAATCAAAAATGTGAAGCCATTTTAGAACAACTACGCCAAGAAAGTCATGAAAAAATCGATGCAATATTTGATCTTTATAAAACAGAGTTAAAAAATCTTATCAAAGAAGAAAATAATAATGCATAAAACACAAGAATATCAAAGCGTAAGAAATTTTTTAAAAAATTACAAAGAGGATAAAAAAACAAGCTCAAAAAAACAAGCTCAAAAAATTTACACCACCATAGAAAGTGGAATTTATAAGGGTAAAAAAATTTTACTTCCTAGCCTAGATACCACAAGAAGCACTAAAAGCATAGTAAAATCATGTGTTTTTAATGTTTTGCGTTTTTCTTTACAAGATAAGGTTTTTATAGAAGCCTTTGGAGGAAGTGCTTTGATGGCATTAGAAGCAAGAAGCAATGGTTGTTTAAAAAGTTATGCCATAGAAAAAGATAAAAAGGCTTATGAAATAGCTTTAAAAAACGCTTCTGGTGTTGATCAAAATACCCTTTGTTTTAATGATGATACTTTTAAAAAAACTCCTCAAATTATTCAAAATTCCAAAGAAGATATTATTTTATATCTTGATCCTCCATTTGATATTAGAGAAGGTTTTTTTGATATTTATGAAAAAACTTTAAAATTGATAGAAAATATACAAAATTCAAATGTAAAAATCATTATCATAGAACACCACAGCACTTTTAAAACTCCAACTAAAATACAAGATTACGAAAAAACTAAAGAAAAAAAATTTGGCTCAACTACTCTAAGTTTTTACTCCTTTATATAAATTTGGAACTTTTTTTGCTTTAATTTTATGAAAATAGCATAGATTAAAGGAAGAATCGATGAGAATATTACTATTTTGCTTGGTATTAAATCTAAGCGTTTTTGCAGCTACTATTAAAGAACTTACTAATGTAGTAGGTGTTAGAGATAACCAACTTATAGGATATGGTTTGGTTGTTGGCTTAAACGGAAGCGGAGATGGTACAAGTAGTGAATTTACTCTACAATCTATTTCAAATATGCTTCAGGGTATGAATGTAAAAGTTAGCCCAGGCGATATAAAATCAAAAAATACAGCAGCAGTAATGGTAACAGCAAAGCTTCCTGCTTTTGCAAGAAGTGGGGATAAGCTTGATGTAAGTGTGGCTTCTTTAGGTGATGCAAAATCTTTACAAGGTGGAACCTTACTTATGACAGCTCTAAAAGGAGTTGATGGAGAGATTTATGCAGTAGCTCAAGGTTCATTAGCTATAGGTGGACTTAGCCCAAGACCGGGTGCAGCAGGAACACACTCAACCTCAGCAAATGTTATTAATGGCGCTGTAGTAGAAAGAGAAATTCCACAAAACTTTAGCCAAAGTGAAGATTTGATTTTAAGCTTAAAAGAAGCAGATTTTAAAACAGCTAATAATATAGAAAGAGTTTTAAATACTATTTTTGACACAGATATAGCAAAAGCTTTAGATTCTAGAACTATAAAATTAACAAAACCTGAAGAATTTTCTCATGTTGAATTTATGGCAAGAGTATTAGAACAAGATATAGCTTATACCCCAGAAAGCAAAGTGATTATTGATGAAAGAACAGGAACTATCGTAGCGGGAGTAAATATAGAAGTTGAACCTATATTAATTACTCATAAAGATATTACTATAAAAATTGATCCAAACAATACCGTAGCTTTAGGACAAAATGAAATCGATATGAAAGATGGTGGTATTTTAGACCCTGTATCTAATACTTTAAAAATCACAAACAATAAAACAACAGTAGCAAACATAGCTAGAATGTTAAATAAACTTGGAGCAGCACCAAATGATATCATAGCTATTATGCAAAATCTAAAAAGAGCTGGTGCAATCAGTGCTGAATTAGAGGTGATATGATGAGAGTTGATAATTATTTAGCGAGCAAAAATTACAGCAGTGAGCTTTATGAAAACATTACCAAGCATAATAATAGCTATAAGGCTGCTAAAAACTATGCAGATAGTGCTTTTAAAAATGATTTAACTCATATACAAGCATTAAATGATGAAGATAAAGCTTTAAAAGAACAAACCGATGCTTTTGAAGCTTTCTTAATTAAAAGTGTTTTGGATATTTCTTTAAAACAAGAAAATTCTTTATTTGGAAAAGATGCAAGTGATGAAATTTATTCATCTATGTATAATGATACTATGAGTAAAGCATTAAGTGGTGGTTTAGGTTTTTCAAAATTATTATTTGATTATTTAAAAGAAAGGCGTTAAGTTATTTTTTTAAGTGTCGATATGGTTCTTAGAGTTTTTCAATAGAACTGGAGGCTTAAAATGATAAACCCTATACATCAAAGCTATGTGGCTCAAGTTGCTACTAGCGATATAAATAAAACAGAAAACAAAGAAAATAACAAGGCAAAAGAAACTCAAAAGGTAGAAGAAAATAAGGCATCTTTTATTGCTTCACAAATAAAGAATGGCGAGTATAAAATAGACTTGCAAGCCACTTCAAAAGCAATAGTAGATTCTTTATTATAATTTTTATCCTTTTTTGGGTTAGTGCCTAAGAAAGGATAAAAATGGTTAAACAACACTTAGACAAAACAAATTCTATTTTAGAAAAACTCATCAATCTTACTTTAGAAGATATAGCTCAAATTCAAGCTGCTAATCACCAACATGTTAGCAAAAGCGTAGAAGAAAAAACTAAACTTGTAAATGATTTTCAAATTGCTAAAAAAAATCTTGATAAGGCTTTAGTAGAACTTAGTAATCAAGGAAACAATAAAGGTTTAGACGAACTTTTAGATGATGAAGATAAAGAAAAACTTGCTCTTTTAAAGCAAAATTTAAACACCTTACATCAAAAAAATAAAGAATATGCTAAATTGGCTCTTATTATTAAAAATTTTTACGACAATCTTTTAAATACAATGTTTGAACAAAATGGAACAAATAATGCTTATGGGGATAATAAGACAATTCCAGATTCATTATTTAAGATCAATGTTTAAAGGCTAAGTCATGGGAATTTTTGATAGTTTATATACAGGGGTTAGTGGTATAAGAGCTGCTGAACTTCAAATCAATACCACAGGTAACAATATCTCTAATGCAAATGCAGTATTTTATACTAGACAAAGAGCGGTGCAAAGTTCAGGTATGTCTCTTGATAGAGGTGGCTTACACTTAGGAACAGGTACGCAAATTGATACTATTAAAAGATTGCATGATGAGCATTCTTATTATGAGCTAAAAAACGCCACTACTCAACAAAACTATACAAATTATTTAGGACAAATTTTACAAGAAGCAAGTCAAAGATTTCCTGATATGCAAGGAACTGGTATTTTACAAGATTATAAAAATTACTATGATGCGTGGAATAACTTTGCTTCCAACCCAAGCGATGGAGCAAGTAAAATAGATCTTGTTAATAGCGCAAACACATTAGCTCAAAACATACAAAAAACATTACAAGATCTTAGCAAAATGCAACAAACAGTTAATGAGCAAATTCAACAAACCGTAGATGAGATTAATAACATTGGTCAAGAAATTGCAAATATTAATAAACAACTTGAAAATGAAGAAGTTTTACCTACCGATAATGCAAATCAACTAAGAGATAAAAGAGATGAACTTGAACTTAGACTTTCAAAGTTAGTTAATGCTGTTGCTTGGAAAGGAACAAGCTCTCAAGATAGTACTTTAGAATCTACCATGACTGATTCTGGAAGATATTATGATTTAAGCATTCAAGGCTTTAGTATAGTAAATGGCTCTAGCTTTCACCCTTTAAAATTAGATAATAACAACCCTAATGGTTTTTATCAAATTTATTATGAAGTAAATGATGAAAACCGCTATGATTTAACAAGCAAAATTTCAGGTGGGCAGCTTGGTGCTCAACTTGATCTTAGAGGTAGAAATTATGATGGCAATCATGATACTTACAGCGATGGAAAATTACAAGAGTATAAAGATATGCTCAATACCTTTACAAAAACACTCATAACTCAAACTAATAATGTCTATGCTCAAGCAGCAACCGATAAAGTAAATTCAGATGATTTAAAAGGTTTAAAATCTGATACTTCTTTAATGAGTTATGATAAAAACATCCAAGCAGGAAGCTTTGACATCACAGTTTATGATGAAAAAGGTAATGCAGTAGCTACTAGAACTATAAAAATAGATGTCAATACCACTATAGAAGATGTTATTAAACAAATCAATGCAGATGTTGATGATAATAAAGATGGTGTTAGCGGTAATGATTTAAATGATTATTTTCAAGCCTTTTATCATTATGATGGAAAAAGTGATAGTGGAAATTTCCAAATCAATGGCTTAAAAAAAGGTTATAAAATAGCTTTTAAGGATAATGGCACAAATTTCCCAGGCGCTTTAAATGTATCTTCATTTTTCAATGGTCAAGATGCAAGTAGCATTAATGTAAATTCAAGCATTAGAAATGATCCAAATAGCTTAAAAGCTAGTTCAAACGGAGTTGATGGAAATAACGATGTAGCTAATGCTATGTTGCAACTTCAAAATCAAAAAGTAAATTTTTATAATAAAGATGGTACAGTAGATACTATGACTTTAGATGGATATTATAGAAAATTTACAGGCCAAATTGCTTCAGATGCTGAAAGCAATGGCTTTGCGCATGCAACTAATATGACGGTATTTAATACAGCTTATGCAGAATATCAATCAAAAAGTGGTGTAAATACCAATGAAGAATTAGCAGCACTCATACAATATCAAGCAAGTTATGGCGCTGCAGCTAAAATCGTAACTACCGTTGATCAAATGCTTGAAACCTTACTTGGTTTAAAATCTTAATGCAAATTAAAGCTCTTTTAGATGAAGCAATTTTAAGCAAAAACACTCAAAAAGAGCTTTTCTCTCATCCTGATCCTTTACAAATTGCAAGTGTTTATAAAGATGAAAATATAGCCTTGCTTTGTGCTTTATTTGCCTATGGAAATGCTAAAAATATTGTAAATTTTTTAAATAAACTTGATTTTTCCTTGCTTGAGAAAAGCGATGAGATTATTAAAAAAGAATGTAAAAATCTAAAATACCGCTTTCAAAACTCTCAAGATATAGCTCAAATTTTCATCACACTCAAGCGCTTAAAAAATGAAGATAGTATAGAAAATATTTTTACCAAAACTTATCAAAAAGAACAAAACATAACACAAGCGATAAAAGCTTTCATAGAAACAATTTACAAGCTTAATCCTTATAAAAGTTATGGTTATGAATTTTTCTTTTCAAAAGAATTTAACATTCCAAAAGGTCCTTTAAAAAGATACAATATGTATCTTAGGTGGATGGTAAGAAAAGATGAATTAGATTTAGGTTTGTTTAAAAATATCGATAAAAAAGACTTACTCATACCCTTAGATACTCATACTCATAAAGTTTCATTAAAACTTAAGCTTTTAAAGCGTAAGATTTATGATTTTAAAAGTGTTTTAGAACTTACGCAAAGTCTTAAAAAATTCGATCCTACTGATCCTATAAAATATGATTTTGCTCTATATAGAATCGGACAAAACAAGGAAAGCTTATGGAGCTTGAATTAACTTATTATGTGATTTTATTCTTTGTTGCTGCTTTTGCAGGTTGTGTTGATGCGATTGTAGGTGGTGGTGGGCTTATTACCATACCTGCTTTATTTGCTTGTGGTATTCCTCCTCATTTAGCCCTAGCTACTAATAAACTTCAAAGCACCTTTGGATCACTCACTGCGGTTTTAGCTTATAGAAAATCTATGCATATAGAAAAGATAGCTTTGGGAATTTTATTTACTGCTATTGGAGCTGCCATTGGAACTTATGCAGTCTTACTAATAGATCAAAATGCTGTTAAAATCATTGTATTAATTTGCCTTGTTTTAATCTTTTTTTACACTATTTTCAAGCCTGATTTAGGCCATGTACATAATAAAGCTAAAATGCGCACTACAAGCTTTCAAATTATCTTTGGCTTGCTACTTGGTTTTTATGATGGTTTTTTAGGACCTGGTACTGGATCTTTTTGGATTTTTGCTTGCGTGATATTTCTTGGTTTTAGCATGAAAAATGCAAGCATTAATACTAAAATCTTAAATTTTACTAGCAATGTAGTAGCTTTAGGGGTATTTTTATACTCTTATGAGGTGCTTTGGAAAGTTGGTATTTTAATGGGTATAGGCCAAATTTTAGGTGCTTTTATAGGATCAAAACTAGTCTTAAAAACACAAGGAACTTTTATCAAAAAACTCTTTTTGATTATGGTTGCTTTAACTATAGCTAAGGTTGCTTATGATTATCTTGCTTAAATTTCTTGACTAATTTGCCACATAGGTAAAAATACACCCAAGGCTAAAACTAAAATCAAACTCGCCATAAAAATTGTCATCAAAGGCTCCAAAACACTCAAAAGCTTTTGAGTATAATTTTCTTTTTTATACTCATAAAACAAAGCAAGCTCATAAGTACTTTCATCTAATTTAGAACTTTTTAAAGCTAAATTTAACATTCTTATCACAAAAGGCTCAAAAAGCTTTGTGTTAGAAAAAGCTTGAGCTAAATCAAGTCCTGATTCAAATGAAGTCTTTATAATAAACATTTTGTTTTTAAAGAATTGATTTTCTATACCTTCACAAGCAAGTTCAAAAGCTCTTTTTATATCCACCCCTGCTTTTAATAAATATGAAAAAATTAAGAAAAAACAAAATTTATCTTGATAAAATATTATTTTTCCAAAAATGGGAAAATAAAAAAGAATTCTATGAAAAAACAAAGACTTCCTAAAAGAATAAGTAAGTATTATAAAAAATCCTATATTTAATAAAATAATCATATAAAAATGACTAAAAAAATCAGCTATAATAAAAAAAATTTGAGTGATTTTTGGCAAATCCAATTCAAGTTGTAAAAATAAAGTTTTAAATTCAGGCAAAACTAAAGTTATAAGAATAAAAAAAGCAAAAATAATACACATAAAAACGAAAAGTGGATAAGCTATAGCCTTTTTTAACTGCTTAAAACTATGAAGATTTTTTTCTTTTAAACTAATAATAATATCAAGAGCCCTATGTAAATCTTCTCTGCCATCACAAATTTTTAAAATAGCACATTCTCTAGAATTTAAAATATCTTTAAAGGCTTCATTATAAGAACTTCCATTATTGAGTTTATTATAAATTGTATTAAAAATTTTAATATTTTGTTTTTCATAGCTTGATTTTAAAAATTCTAAAATTGCTTCCTGTAAGCTTAATCCTGCCTTTAAGATCATATTTAAATCCTTAAGAATGAAAATAAGCTCTTCTTCTTTGATTTTATGTTTTATCGGTTTGAAATATTCTTCAACACTAATAATATTTACAAATGACTTTAACGCAAAATTTCTAGCTTCATATAAATTTCTAGCCCTTATTATATATTGTTTTTGCTCTTTATTTAATACATAAAAAATAACAAATTTTTTCAAAAACTAATCTTTCTTAACTCATCTATACTTGTTAAGCCAAGTTTTGCCTTTTCTAAAGCATCCATACCTAAAGTCAAAAAACCTTTTTTTAAAGCGTATGTTAAAATATTTTCATAATTTGCATTATTTTCTATCATATTTTTTAAATTATGATCTAAAAACAAAAATTCAGCTACCATCAAACGCCCTTTATATCCACTATACATACACTCAACACAACCTTTTGCTTTGTAAAATTTTCCTTCAAAAACTTGATTTTGAAAGTAAAATTTTTCCTTGTTAGGTTCTTTACATTCACATAGTTTTCTTACTAATCGTTGAGCTATAATTAAATTAAGAGAATGAGCTATTAAGTATTCTCTTGCACCCATATGCTTCATTCTAAAAATAGCTTCTATAGCGCCATTAGTGTGTAGGGTACTTAAAACTAAATGTCCGCTTAAAGAAGCTTTTAAAACTATATCCAAACTATCCTCATCTCTAATTTCACCTATCATAATCACATCAGGATCGTGTCTTAAAACTGCTCTTAAAGCTTTGTGAAAATCAAATCCGGCTTTAGAATTTAAAAGAATTTGTTGAGCATATTTAAGTTTATATTCTATAGGATCTTCTAGAGTGATGATTTTTTTACTTTGTTCAATTTCATTTAAAATAGCATGCATAAAAGTACTTTTACCACTCCCTGTTGGCCCACAAAACAAAATCAGACCATAAGGTGCATTCGTGTGTTTTTTCAGCTGAATTAAATTTTCTTCTTTGATAAAAAGTTTATCAAGTTTTAAAACATATCCATCTTGTTTTAAAATTCTAAACACTACGCTTTGTCCAAATAATAAAGGCATAATTGAAACTCTAAAATCATATTTTTGTTCTAAAATGATTTTAGAAAAACTCCCATCTTGAGCTTGTCTTTGTTCAGCTACATTAAGCAAAGCAATAATTTTTACATGCAACAATAAGGCTTGGTATGATTTTGCATCAAAACTATATATATATTTTAACTCCCCATCTATTCTAAATCTTATATATACTTCATTTTCTAAAGGCTCTAAATGGATATCACTTGCTCTTAAAAAACAAGCATAAGTTAAAATTAAATTCAAAAACTGCTCTAATAAAAATTCATCTTTATTTTCATCACTTTTCAAACTAAGCTCTAATCTATTAAGATGATTTTGAAATTTAATTAAAAATTTAACTCTTTCTAGCAAAAATTCAAATTGTGTAAAAACACAAAGAAAAATCTTGATAGTTTTAAAACGATATAAATTTTGTATTTTTTCCAAAACATTCTCTTCTAATGGTTTAAAGGAAGCTATATGGATTTTTTCATCATCTTCATAAAAACAAAAAATATCATGTTGTTCTATTAAAGAAAAAGGCAAAATGTGAAGATATTTTTCAAAATCAAAAGTTTGATTTAAATTTAAAAATTCCATTTTATATTGAGAAGCAATTTCTTTTAAAGAATACTCACTTAAGTTTTTTAATTTTTGATGTGTATCACTCAAAATAAATCTCCAAAAGCTTTTCGTATTCTTTTTTAGCTATTAAAGCATCTTCATATCTTCCGAGTTTTATTTTAGCATTAATAAAAACAAGCCAAGCTTCTTTTTGCAATAAATCAAAATCATTAGCTTCTATAGCCCAAAAAACTGCTTGTTTGTATTCTTTATTTTGATAAAAATATTTTGCTAAATTTAAAGCATTTTCATAGTTTGGTTGATTAATGAATTTTTCATAAAATATGTTTTGATCGAAACTATTGTTTTGAATTTCTATAGCATTTAAAAAAGAAAAACATATTAAGATTTTAAAACATATCATCTTCATGCTGAAAACCTAGGTCTTTTAAACTTAAAATTTTATTATTAGTTTTTACTAAACTTGGTTTGATAATAAAAACTATTTCGCTAATATCTTCATAATTTTGTTTTCCTTGAAATAAAGCTCCAAAAAGTGGAATTTTAGATAAAATGCTTATTTCATTATGATTATTAATGGTATTTTTACTAATCAATCCGCCTAAAATTAAAGTTTGTCCATCATCAACCTCAACTACAGTAGAAAGCTTTTTTTGTATAGTATCTGGCGCTATATTTCTTGGTTTGCTTTGTCTATGATTATCAAAACTATATTTAAAATCACTCAAGCTTGGATTAATCCTAAGCATAATTTTATGATCATCTGAAATCTCAGGCAATATATTAAGTAAAATTCCTACAAAAATAGAATAATTATTATATATTTCACTAACTATTGTACCATTTTCTGTTCCTTTAGAACTTTCTTTTACTTGATAATTTATTGTATCGCCTATAGAAATAATAGCTTGCTGATTGTTTAAAGCCATAAGTTTTGGGTTAGAAAGTATAGTTGTTTTACCATTTTCTTGTAATAAATTTAAAATAGCTTTAGTTTCAATATTTGCTTTTAAGTTAATATTTCTAATACCATCTTTATTAATTATAAAATCATTATCATCACCATTAAGTTTAAAAGCAAGTTCTTGCCAATTAATTCCACTTGAATGATTTTTGTTTAAATGCACAGCAACAATACTTACATCAATTAAAACTTGTTTTTTAAGTCTTTTATTTAAGTCATCTAAATATTTTCCAACTCTTGCAAGTTCATATGGAGTTGCATTTAAAGTAATAATTCCTGCATTAGTATTGACAATAGGTTTAGTTGTATTTTCATCCAACAAAGCTTGAATTTCTTCTGAAATTTTCTCCCAAAAATCAAATTTATCAGTACTAATAACTAAATTATCTACTTCTTTATAATTATCATAATCTCCTTGTTTTGGTCTAGAATCCACTGAAGCTTTAGTAATACTTTGTCCTTCTCTAATAGAACTTATATAATGCACTTTAAAAGTTTTAACTTGTTTTCCATAAATTTTTAAAGCATTTTTATCGTATTCATAAGCAAGATTGTTTTCCACCAATAAAAGCTTAAAAATCTCTCTTAAAGACATTTTCTTTATATGTAAATAATTTTGAGCATGCATTAATTTTTCTTGCGCAAAAATATCTTTGATAATAATACTAAAATCACACTCTCTTCCGAGTTCATTTAAAATTTCAAGCAAAGAAGTTTTGTTTTCTACTCTTATATTAAAAAAATGCTGATTACACTGCATGGCAAATACATTTGTAAAAAACAAAAAATTAATACATAAAAATACTATTTTTTTCATACAAATTTACAACCATTATTTTTTCTTCCTTTTTCAATACAACTTGAGAATTTCTAATTTCAACTATTTTAAAACCATCAATATAATCATTTAAAGCATACCACTTATCATTAATCTTAATCTTATTTGAAACAATAGCTTGCAAAGAAAAATTAGATTTTATATTTGTAGTCTTTTTAAAAAAAGGATCTTGAATTGAAATTAAATTATCAACATAACAATTTTGATTTAAAAATGGATAATTAACACCAAAAGCATTAATTACCCATAAAACAAGAATAAAAATTCGAAACAAAATTAATTTTCATTGCTAAAATCAGCACTTGCTAAACGCTTAAGCTGTCTGTAACGACGTTGTGCCTCTGCTTTATTTTTTTCAAATAATTCTTTTGCTTGCTCAGGATTTGATTTTTTCAAAGAATTATAACGAACTTCATTCATTAAAAAGCTTTCATATAAATCCCAATCAGGTTCTTTTGAAGAAATTGTTAAAGGATTTTTACCTTCAGCTTCTAAACGCGGATCATAAATATAAGTTGGCCAATATCCACATTTTGTAGCTAACTCTGCTTGATTTCCTGAATTTCCAAGTCCACCTTTAATACCATGAGCTATACAAGGAGAATAAGCAATAATCAAAGAAGGTCCATCATAAGCTTCTGCCGCCATTACAGCTTTTAACAATTGTGCATAATTTGCATTAGAATTTACTTGAGCCACAAAAATATAACCATAAGTCATAGCAATTTGACCAAGATCTTTTTTCTGTACTGGCTTACCTGCTGCAGCAAACTGTGCTACTGAACCTGTTCTTGAAGATTTTGAGCTCTGACCGCCTGTGTTAGAATACACTTCAGTATCAAGCACTAAAATATTTACATTCTCACCGCTTGCCAAAACATGATCAAGTCCACCATAACCTATATCATAAGCCCAGCCATCACCACCAAAAATCCAATGTGATTTTTTACTTAAATAGCTTTTAAGTTCTAAAATATCATTAACTGCTTTGATTTGCTTATTTTCTTCTAACAATGGAACTAATTTATCTCTTAATTCCAAAGAAACTTTAGAATCTTCTTTATTTGCAATCCACTCTTTATATAATGCAGAAAGTGCGTTAGGTACTTCTTGCATACTTTCATTCATTATGTGTTCTATTTTATGTCTTGTAGTTTCAGTTGCTATTTTCATACCAAGACCAAATTCAGCATTATCTTCAAATAAAGAATTGCCCCAAGCAGGTCCATGACCATTTTTATTGCTTTTTCTATATGGAGTTGAAGGAGCTGAGCCACCATAAATAGAACTACAACCAGTTGCATTAGCAACAATCATTCTTTCACCAAATAATCTAGTAATTAAAGTAATATAAGGAGTTTCTCCACACCCTGGACATGCTCCATGAAATTCAAATAAAGGTTGAGCAAATTGGATGCCTTTGGTATTTTCTCTATTTAAAATATTATCTTTATAACTTACTTTTTTGAATAAATAATCTGCATTTTCTTGCTCACCATGATCAAGCTCTTCACCTAGTGGTACCATCACTAAAGATTTTTCTTTGGTAGGACACTCATGCACACAAAGCTCACAACCTGTACAATCAAGCGGCGAAACTTGAATTTTGAAATTTAATTTTTGTTCTTTCACGCCTTTTGCATTTAAGCTGTGCTCTTTTACACCTGATGGAGCATTGTTTAATTCTTCTTCATCAATCAAGAAAGGTCTGATAACTGCATGAGGGCATACTGAAGCACATTGATTACACTGAATACAATTAGTTTCTATCCATCTTGGCACCATAACACCAACGCCTCTTTTTTCATACTCAGTAGTACCATGCTCAAAACTACCATCTTCATAGCCCAAAAATGCCGAAACTGGTAAATCATCACCCTTAGCTGCATTCATAGGTTTTGCGATTTTTTCAACAAACTCAGTACCTTTATAAGCTATAGTTTCTTCTTTTGCTTCATTAGCTAAATTTACCCAAGAAGGATCAATATCAACTTTTACAAGTCCATCTGCACCTACATCAATAGCTTTATAATTCATTTCAACTATAGCATCACCTTTTTTACTATATGATTTATAAGCTAATTCTTTCATATATTTTTGCGCATCTTCAAAAGGAATGATATTAGCAAGTTTGAAAAATGCTGATTGCATAATCGTGTTTGTTCTACTACCTAGTCCTATCTCTCTAGCAAGTTTTGTAGCATTAATGATATAAAAATTAATTTCCTTTTGTGCTAAAACTCTTTTTACTGCATTTGGAATTTTTTCAATAGTTTCTTGCGCACTCCAAATACTATTTAAAAGGAAAGTTCCTCCTTTTCTAATACCTGCTAAAACATCATAAATTTCTAAATACGCAGCCACTGAGCATGCTACGAAATGTGGCGTAGAAACTAAATAAGTTGAAGTAATAGGTTTTTTAGAAAATCTTAAATGGCTTCTTGTATAACCACCTGATTTTTTAGAATCATAAGCAAAATAAGCTTGCGCGTAAAAATCTGTTTTATCTCCTATAATTTTAATAGAGTTTTTATTTGCACCTACAGTGCCATCGGCACCAAGTCCATAAAATAAACACTCTATAGTACTTTCATCACCCAAAGAAATTTTCTCTCCCACAGGCAATGAGGTAAAGGTTACATCATCATTAATTCCTATGGTAAAACCATCTTTTGGATTTGCTTGATTTAGATTTTCAAATACAGCTAAAAGTTGGGCAGGATCAACATCTTTTGAAGAAAGTCCATATCTACCACCAACGATTAAAGGTGCTTTTTCCTTTCCATAGTATGCGCTTTTTAAATCTAAATAAAGTGGCTCTCCTAAACTTCCTGGCTCTTTAGTTCTATCTAAAACAGCTATTTTTTCAACACTTTGAGGCATTACATCAAATAAATATTTTAAACTAAATGGTCTATATAAATGAACTTTTAAAACCCCTACTTTTTCACCTTTGCTATTCAAATAATCTACAACTTCTTTTAAAGCTTCAGTCACTGAACCCATTGCTACAACAACACGCGTTGCATTTTTATCCCCATAATACACAAAAGGTCTGTATTCTCTTCCTGTAATTTTTGAAATTTCTTGCATATATTCATTAACAATATCAGGAACAGCTTCGTAATATTTATTTGCCAACTCTCTTGTTTGAAAATAAATATCATCATTTTGAGCCGTACCTCTTGTTTTTGGATTTTCTGGATTTAGACAGGAATTTCTAAATTCCAATAAAGCCTTACGATCCAGCAAGCGATCAAAATGTGCATAATCTATTACTTCAATTTTTTGGATTTCATGAGAGGTTCTAAAACCATCAAAAAAATGCATAAAAGGCACTCTACCTTTGATAGCTGCTAGGTGTGCAACACCTGCTAAATCCATACTTTCTTGCACAGAATGCGAACAAAGCATAGCAAAACCTGTTTGTCTTGCAGCATAAATATCTTGATGATCTCCAAAAATAGATAGCGCTTGAGATGCTAAAGCTCTAGCTGCCACATGAATTACTCCAGGTAAAAGTTGACCTGCAATTTTATACATATTTGGTATTTTTAACAAAAGTCCTTGAGAAGCGGTATAAGTCGTGGTTAAAGAACCTGCTTGCAAAGACCCATGAACTGTCCCTGCTGCACCTGCTTCACTTTGCATTTCTACAACTTTAACTGGCACTCCAAAAAGATTTTTTTTGCCTTGAGAAGCCCATATATCAGTATAATCAGCCATAGGAGAGCTTGGAGTGATAGGATAAATTCCAGCAACCTCTGTAAATGCATAAGCAGCGTAAGCTGCTGCTTCATTACCATCCATCGTTTTCATTATTTTACTCATTTAATCTATCCTTAATAATTAAATAATTACTTAAAGTCAATAACTACTTTATCTTTAATTGTCTTAAACAATAATAAAAATTTTTTATTATTTATAGGTATAGAGTTTAAATGGGAAATTATCGGATATTTCTTATATATTTTATGGCTTCATAGGTATTTTTAAAAAGCGGAATTTCAAATTTAGCTAAACTTTCTTTACTTTCATAACCACTACTTACAGCCACAGGAATAATATTGGCATTTTGAGCAGCTTTTATATCTAAATGAGTATCACCTACCATAAAAGCATTTTCTTTGTTTTTAGAAAGTTTCTTCAAAGCTAATAAAATAGGCTCAGCATCTGGCTTTGGACAAGTCACATCGTCTCTACCTATAATAACTTTAAAATGCTCTCCTATACCTAAATGATCAAGTAAAGGTTTAGAAAATTTAGAACTTTTAGTCGTAACAACAGCTAAATCAGCAAATAAACTAGCCTCATATACACTTTCTTTTGCAAAAGGAAGTAAAGAAGTTTGTTCTATATAGATTTTTTGATATACATTTCTATAAGCATTAATATATTCACTTGTTTTCTCTTTTGCCACACCAAGCTTTTCAAAAGCTACATCCAAAGGAAAACCTATCAAAGCCTTAATAGCTTCATGATCTCTTAAAGGCTCATTAAAAGCTTTAAAAGCAGCATCAAATCCATCTAAAATGGCACTTGTAGAATCTATCAAAGTGCCATCTAAATCAAATAAAATTGTCTTTTTTAGCAAAGTTTATTCTTTAATAAAAAATTTTGCTTCAACGCGTCTATTTTGCGCACGACCTTCTTTGGTATCATTGCTTGCTTTTGGCTTTTCAAAACCATAGCCTTTAGTTACAATTTTTTCTTTAGCAACACCTGTTTTTTCAAGTTCCTTCGCTACGGCATTAGCACGCTCTAATGATAATTTTTGATTATAAGCCTTAGGACCTGTACTATCTGTATGGCCTTCTAAAATAGTATAGTATTGAGGATTTTCTTCTAAGATCTTACCTACTTCTTGAATTTTTTGAGCAAATTCTGGATTTATATTAGTCTGATCAAAACCAAAATGTCCCTCAAGGGCTATTGTTTTTTCACAACCTATATGATCAAGCAAAGCACCTTTTCTTGGTTCTGAACATGTTTTATCGATTTGTTTTACTTGTGGCTTTTCTTCAATTTGTTTTGTTTCAACATTAGGAGTTTTTGGAGCTTTATTGCCAAAATAAAAACTTAAACCAACACTAGAAATTAAATTATGTTCGCCATTGTTGAATTTAATTTGATCTCTTGCTTCAAGTCTTAAAGCTAAATCTTCTCCAAGCGCGAATTTAAAACCTGCACCATATTGAGCAAACATACCACTTTTATTTTCATAAGCCCCATGACTTAAATACTCATAACCTGTTCCTAATAATCCATATAAATACACATGATTAGCTAAATCAATTCCTTTAATAGCATTCACATAAAATCTTGAAACACTAGTATCTGTATGTGTATTATCATTTGGATTATTATATTTTGCATTATCATAATACTCTAAACCAAGTTCAGCTTGATCTATCCATAAATCATCATAGTGATAGCCAAATCTTAAGCCAACTCCACCATAATTTTTAAGATCTAAATTTCCTTCTGGTGTTGTATAGTTAAAGGTCGGGGTTATTTCTATTTTGCTAGCATCAAAAGCAAATAAAACACTAGCTAAACTAACTAAGCTTATAATTTTTTTCATAACAATCCTTATAAAATAAATTGAGCGATTATATAAAAAAGAAGATTAAAATAAAATAAGCCCCTTTGGGTAAGGGGCTTAAATTTACTACAAAAAGGAGGTTTCCCTGATCGGACCTTGGAATTATAAATATTTATTCTAAACAAAAAATCCTTTGATTTTAAATAAAATAAAAATATATGAAAAAATATGATTTTTTTTAAAAAAATAGAGAAAATGGATCCAAAATGGATCCAAAAAATACTAGCGTTTAGAGAATTGTGGGCTTCTTCTTGCTTTTCTGCGACCGTATTTTTTACGCTCAACAGTTCTACTATCTCTAGTAAGAAGTCCTTTTGGTTTTAATAATGCTCTAAAATCTGCATCCATAGCAGCTAAAGCTCTTGAAATACCATGTCTTAAAGCTTCAGCTTGAGCACTGTAACCACCGCCTAAAGTTGTTGCTTTAATGTCCATAGAAGTTTCTTGTTTAGTTACTAATAAAGGCTGAACTACTTTTAATTTTATAGCTTCATGTCCGCCAAGCCAAGTATTTAAATCCATACCATTAACGATGATTTTACCACTACCAGCTTTTACCCAAACTTTAGCTACAGCGGTTTTTCTTTTACCTGTTGCGTATGTTGTTGCCATGATTATTTTCCTTTATTAGCAATTTGAGCAGTATGAGGATGTTCGCTACCTGCATAAATTTTTAATTTTTTAAGCATAGCTCTACCTAGGTTTGTTTTAGGTAGCATACCACGAACTGCTAATTTATATAATTTAACTGGATTTTTTTCTAATAAATCACCAAATTTTTCACTTTTTACGCTTCCAAAATACCCTGAATGTCTGTGATATAGTTTATCTTCTGCTTTATTTGCACCTGTGAAAACTGCTTTAGAAGCATTGATAATGATTACATAATCTCCACAGTCAACATTTGGAGTATAGCAAGGTTTATTTTTACCTCGTAAAATAGTCGCTACTTCTGTTAAAAGACGACCAAAACGCTTTCCTTCAGCGTCTAAAACGATCCATTCGCGTTTTACTTCGTTTGGCTTTGTTATCTTTGTCATCATCTTACCTTTGCCAAAAATTTTTTTAAAAATGAGATTATAATTATTTTAGCTTAATTAGTACTTAATTTAAGAATACTTAAAGTTTAAATGATATCTTTTTTATATTGTAACTTATTCTTAAATAGTTTATATTACAATTGTAATATAAACTACTTTATAAGGCGAAATAATGTTAAATTTATTTGCTAAACATAAAATAAAATTTGCTATTGCTTTTGTACTACCTATTTTAGCTTTTGGTTTTAATATTTATTATAATACAAATAAAAGTGAAATTCATACAACTAACCCAAACAAACAAAATAACAAATATGAAATTTTAAAAGAAAAGTGCAACAGTGGGGATATTAAGGCGTGCTTAGATTCCTATCCTCTTAAATATAAAAAGCCCATACAAGCTAAATTAAATGGAAAATGGGGATTTATAGATAAAAACGGGGAAATAATAATAAATCCTATATTTGACAATATTTCTAATTTTAAGGAAAATCTAGCAAGTGTTAATTTAAACGGAAAATGGGGTTTTATAGATAAAAATGGAAAATTTGCAATAGAAGCTAATTTTGATTGGGCTTGGGATTTTAAAGAAGATTTGGCAAGTGTTAGACTAAATGGAAAATATGGCTTTATAGATAAAAATGGAAAATTTGCAATAAAACCTATTTTTGATAAAGTTTATAGTTTCAACCAAGGAATTGCAAAAGTCAAGTTAAATGAAAAATGGGGACTTATAGATAAAAATGGAAATTTTATAGTAGAACCTATATTTGATGATATAGATTATTATTAAACCTCCACTATTTCCACTTTATCCTTTAAAACATATACCAAAAAAGCCTTAGTGGAAGTCTTGGCTAAGATTTTTTCTATGGCTTCTTTGTAAAATAAAACTTGCTTTTTATGCTCGTTTAAATTTAAACCCGTTTTATAGTCTATAATGATAGCTTCATTATCATCAAATGCAAGCATATCAAGCTGTTTTTGCTCACCTTTATAAGTGATGATTTGCTCTTTTAGTAGCTTTTTACCCGCTAAAAGCGCGTTAAAGCTCTCATCTTTTAAAAGCATAGTAAGTCTTTTAAAAAGCTCATTAAAACTTTCATCATCTAAGTAAAAACGATATTTTTTATACACCATTTGCTTGCAAAATTCAAAATTGCTTTTAGTGTTAAAATCAAAATATTGCAAAAACTCATGCAAAGCCAAACCAAAGTGTATTTGCGTGCTTGAAAGATGACTTTTTACTTTAACTTCTTGTAAATTTACCTTTTGAAATTCTTCAAAGTTTTCTATTTGTTCTAAATTTTCTAAAGGCTCTTTTGTTTTAACAAGCTGTTCTTCTATAATGCCTATTTGTTTTTCTTCATAGTCTTGAAAATAACTCTTAAAGGTTTTAAAACTCTCATCGTTTTTTATGATAAAAAGAGAATTTTTAGCTCTAGTAAGTGCTACATATAGACAATTTATCTCATCTTCTACTTGAAGTTTTTCTCTTTTAGCTAAAAAGGCATTGTAATTTTGATCTTCAAGATATTTTCTAGCACTATGCCTGTATTTTACTTCCCAACCTTGCTCTAAATCATACTCAAACATTAAAGTTTCATTATCCGGAGCTTTTTTACTAAGTCTATCAAGTACGATTAAATTTTCAAATTCAAGCCCCTTAGATTTATGCACGGTCATAATGCTTACTCCATCATCTTGAACTTGTAAAGACTTTAACTCACATGGAGTAAATAAAAAATCAAAGAAATTATCAAAAGCACTTGCATACTCTAAATATGCGATGAGATTAACATCGCTTAAGTCAAGTTTTAAAACATGTACTAGGTATTTTAAAATCTCACCTACACTGCGGTTTAAATCAAGCGTGATAAACTCAAGCTCTTTTTCTAAAATACTACTTGCAAAGTACAAGCTAAACTCATCTTTAAGCACACAAGCCTTTGCATACTCAAAAAGCACTCTTACGCTAATACAATCCATCAAAGCTACATTGCTTTGCGTATAAGCTTTAACGTCATTTTCTTCAAGAAATTCTTTCATTAAAGTAGCGTCTTTGTTAATCCATACCAAAATACAAATTTCACTGAGCTTTACGCCTTTTTCTAAAAGCTTTTGGATGATCTTTAAAACTTCTTTGCCACTTGCTTCATGTAAAGAACTTTTTGGTGGGATATGGTTTTGTAAAACTTCCACATATCCACCTTCTTTAATGCTTTTTTGCAAAGTAAAGCTAGGATTTAAAAAGCTATCAAAAAATTTATCTTTAAAGACTTCATTTACATAATCAACAATAATCTTTTTACTACGATAATTAGTATCTAAATGCTCTAATTTAATTTGTGGAAAATCTTTTAAAAGCTTATCAAAAAGCTCTTTTTTACCCCCTCTAAAACCATATATGCTTTGCTTTTTATCCCCCACATAAAAAAAGCTTCTATTTTTTTTCACTCCCTCGCCTGAAACAAGCTCAGCAATGATGGGTTTTAAAATTTGATACTGCAAAACATTAGTATCTTGAAATTCATCGATTAATAAATGCGAAATATAACCATCGAGTCTAAAATAAATCAAATCTTTATTAGTTTCATCACTAATTAACTCATGAGTTTTTAAAGCTATATCTGAAAAAGTCAGTGCATTTTGCTTGGCATTGTTTTCATTTCTTGCTTCTTTAAAATGCTTCAAAAGCTTTGCAAGCATACTAATGCGATAATTTTCCATTTGAGTAAAATACTCTTTTGCGCTTTGTAAAAACTCTGCTCTTTTTTGTAAAAATTCACTATCGATGACTTTTACAAAATATTTTTTATCTAAATCACAAATAATAGGTTTAGTAAAGAAATCTTCTATGTTTTCAAATTCGAAATTTTTTTGATAGTTTTTATCTGTGCTTAAATTTCTTGCATAAGCTATAAACTCACTCAAGCTTTTTTCCAAAAAAGTTTTATTTGGAAAATGTGCATTTTGTATAGAATTTATCTCACAAGATCTTTCATACAAGCTTTCAAGATTTTGCAAAAAATCACTTTTACTTTTTGTTTGGACAATGTAATAAGCTAAAGCTCTTAATTCTTCTTCGTCTAATTTAGAAATGAAATTTTTATAACTATCTTGACTTTCTATAATGTCAAAATCACTCATAAAACCTAAATTTAAAGCAAAAGAACGAATGATTTGTGAAAAAAAGCTGTCAAAAGTGTAGATATTAAGCTTAGATCTTAAAAACTCATCTTTGTATTTTTCTCTTAAAGCTATAAGCTCATTTTTACTTTTACCTAGCATTTTCATAAGCTCATTACACTCTGCTTTATTCTCCCCATTTTCAAGCACATCAAATTCTAAAAAGGTTTTAAAAACTCTTTCTTTCATTTCGCTTGTAGCTTTATTAGTAAAAGTAAGGGCTAAAATTTCATTAATCTTAGCTCCCATTAAAACCAAAGCTACAAAACGCACACTTAATGCAAAAGTTTTTCCACTTCCTGCGCTAGCTTCCAAAGCTAAAAAAGGCTCAAAATGATAACTCAAAGCTTAAACTCCTTTTTATAAAGCATGGTATAAGGGCTGTAAGTATTGTCGTTTTTTTGATTAAAAAATTCTTTTTCCAAAGGTTCTTTAGCAAGCTCATTAAGCAAATCTTTAAGTTCTTGTACGCTCTTACTTTTAGCATTTTCATGTATGATTTTGATATTTTTTAGATCATAAAAGCAAGCTTTTGTATTTAATAAGGTATTTTGATTTTCTAATAAAAACTTATAAAAAGCAAGTTGATAAGATTTTTCATCTGCCTTACCACTTTTATAATCTATAATCAATCTTTCATTACCATTATTATCTACTCTATCTAAAAAGCCTATGGCGTGAATTTTCACTCCATTTTCTGCAATAAATTCTTTTCTTGGTGGATTAAATTCACATTTTTCTACCACATAACCTTGCTTAAAATGCTCATTTTCAAGTGTTTGGAATTCTTTAAATATAGTTTGTATTAAAGCTAAATTTAGTACATCAACTCGGTATTGCTTAATGCTTTTTACCACCTGCATAAAAACTTCATAATCAAAATGATTTTTAGATTTTTGTGTATAATAAAGCTCTAAAGCCTTATGGATAAAACTCCCCAACTCATTTGCTCTAAGTGTATCATCTAAAGTCTTTGGCTCTTTTAATCTTAAAACATACTTATAATAATAATCCAAACCATAATGCACAAGAAGATGAAATCTTGAAAAAGAAAGATCGCTTTGAAAATAATCGTGTTTTGCTTTAATACTTACAATAGGCTCAAGATTAAAAGTACATGGATAAGTTTGGAAATATTTCACATAAGCATTATTACTATAAGTCTTGTCTTCATAAAGTGGAAATTCAAGTTCATTTAAAAATCTTGATTTGATTTTTTCTTCATTTTCCACATAAGAAATTCCAACTAATTTTGCCTTGGCTATTAAAGTATAATAATAATGTCTTTGTAAATTTTCTCTTTGAGCATGAGTGATAAGTCCTGCTTTTTTGCGAATTTCATTGTTTAAAAATAACTCGCTTGAAACTCTTTTTGGGATAAATTCATCATTAAAATCAACTATAATTACCCCGTCATATCTAAGTCCCCTACTTTCTAAAAGTCCCATTACAGTAACTTCACCACCACCAACACTGCTTAATTTTATACCATCAATTTGCATGAAAAATAATTCTAAAATTTGCACAAAGCTTAACTCGTGTGTTTTTACAAGCTCTTTGATAAAAATAAGCTCTTGATGTATATAATTTTTTAACTCCTCATCACTATCTTCTAGCAAATTAAAAATAAAATTCTCAAAAAAATCATAAGAAATATTTTCATCAAAAAGCTTTTTAAACTCTGTAAAATCAACACTAGAAGAAAAAAAATGTAAATTACACAAATGTTTGTTTAAATTACACCTTTCATAAAATTCTTCATTTTCTTCATACTCAAACTCATCATCTTTAGCACTTTCATACAAAGACTTTAATCTATGATAAAAAAGTGTATTTTTAATACTTTCTCCACTTGCATAATTTAAAACATTGTTTTTATCATAAAGTCTTAAAATATCTACAAAATTCTCATCAGGTGTAATCACTACAATATCTTTTGCGCTTATACCGGATTTTAAAAAAGAATTAATTTTTTCAAAAACAAAAGCAGCTTGCAAAGATCTTAAATGAAAACTTTTATAACTAATTTTACTTTCTTTAAAAAAGCACTCTTCTTTTAAAATTGTTTTTTGATTTAAATCAAACAAATAAGCATAATTTGCCTTAAGAGAAAGTCCTTGTAAAAAGCTAAGAGTATTTAAAAAATCTTTATTAAATTTAGTGCAATTAAACTGCACTTTAAGAGGAAGTATTTCCTTAACTTTTAACAAAAGCTCTACTTCAAAGGCATTTAAAAAACCTTGAAAATCAAAAATAATCTCATCATAATTTTTTAAAAAATCACTATTAATTTCATAATCTAGCGGCAAAGAAATATCATCATATAGATTTTGCTCTTTTAACAAGGTAAGATAATTTTTAAAAAGTTCTTCTAAAATTTGCAAATGTTCATCATACTGAGCGTAAGCATCATGAAATTTTAATGAGTTGATATCTTTTTTTTCCAAACTAAGCTCTTTAAAGAAACTAAATAAATAAGCATTATTTTTTAAGAAAGCAAAAAAATTACTCGGTATTTTTAAGCTTTGCTCTAAATTTTTAGTTTGCTCACAAGCCTTTTTCATCAAAAGTAAACACTCATAGTGTGTTGCTTGAAAATGCGGAGAAAAAACTAACTTTTGTATAAATTCGGCTATACTCATAGCCGGTTCTACTAAACTATCAACCTGTAGTTTTTTCTCATAATACTTTCTTAAAGCTCTTAGTGAGCTAAATACAAAAAGTTTCATTATTTAGTCTGCAAAAAGAATTTAAAAAACCCTACACTATTTTCATCTTGAGTGATTTTTAAAAGTATTTGCCAAACACCTTTTTCTTTGATATTAAAATCAAACACCAAATCACTTCCTTCTAATCTTACTTGCAAATTCTCATCATTTACATTTGTATGTGGACGCGAAAGTAAAGTTTGGATTTGAAGCTTACTTAAATCATAATCTTTTAAATTTTCAATTGCAATCCTAAGCTCATTTTGCCCTTCATTGATATAATAAACTTGATTTTTCTTATGCATAAAGCTTTCTTTGTCTTTAATGCTTAGCTTAAAATTTTTATCAAAAGTCTTTTGTCTGTTTTGAATTTCATTATAATTTAACTCTACATTTTGATAAGAATCAAAATAAAAATTATCTTCATACACAGGAGCCTTACTTGCAATAAAAATCGTAACAATACAAGCTATAACAATAAGCCCCAAAGAAATCAAAATACCATAAGGCCAAAATGTTTTCTTATTTTCCATTTTTATTTTCTCCTTTTGATTTTTCTTTGAACTAGCATTAAAATTGCAACACATAAAAATCCATAGATTAAAATTCTCATGATATTTAAAGTATCACGATTTGAATTTCCATAAAAAGGTTTTATATTAAAATAATTTGCTACTTGATCGGCTATATCTGCATAACCATTTAAAATAGCTGCATTATAAATATCTTTTTGTTTAGGATTTGCAAGTATAGGTAGAATTGTTCCTTTTTCAGGATAAGGACTCAAAACACCTTCTTTATCAAAAAAAGCCAAAGCATCATCGCTTGCAAGTATATCTACCTTATGTGAAGCTTTAGAAAATACAAGTAAAATATATGGTTTACTTAAATTAGCTTCATAATTTTTTAAACTTTCAAAATCTTTTTTATTACTTAATGCTAAAGCGATATTTACTCCAGTTAATTCATAAATTTGTCTAGAACTTGTAGTGATATTTTGTTCTATCGCAGTGTTTAAGATATTATCATTTAACAATATTTCAGCATGTAAAAAATTAGCAAAACAAATAAAAATGGCGGCTAAAAAACCGCCTTTAAATATATTTTTCATCCTATAAAAAGATGATTTGCAGTTAAAACCGACCAAGCAGTGATTCCAGCCGCTACAACTAAACCGGCTATGATTAAATACTCAAGAACTTTTGCCATAATCATTCCTTTATAATGATATGTTCTTCTCTTTTAGAGTCAAACATTTTAATTTGTTCTGCATTTTCTATTTTATAAGGTTTTTGCATAACATCTTGTTGTGTTTTTAGACCCAAAATAGTTAATCCTGCTAAAATCGATAATAATAAAATAGTTGCTATTAACATTCCGCTAACGCCTGAAAGTGAAAATACACATCTGTTTGAATTTTCCATTATTCGCCCCTTGAAAGAGAAATCACATATTCGCCAACTGCTTCTTTTTGAAGCTCATTTAACAAGCCATTGTTAAAATGAGGCATTACACCTATACTACCTGCTTTACCACGATTTAAAACATCTACTACAAATTCTGCACTACCATATTTTGTTAAATCTGGAGCCACTAATTGACCATCAATAGTTCCTTTTCCATCTTCACCATGGCATACTGTACAAGTGACAAATAATTCTTTTCCTTTTGCTACAAGTTGAGGATTTTCAGTTTTTTTAATTGCTGAAATTTCAAAAGCAACATAAGCAGCAATTGCAGGAATATCAGCTTCATCTATACCATTATCTGCTGCACTTAACATCTCACCCATAGGATAATTTAAGCCCTTAGAACCTTTAGTAATTACTTCTATAAGTCCCTCTTCTGAACCCCAAACATTAAGATTTTGAGCTTTTCCATTGATACCATCGCCTGTAATACCATGACAAGAAGAGCATTGAACTAAAAAGATATTTTTACCCATTTCTTGCTTATCTTCATTGCTTAAATTTGCAAATTTTTGTGCAAATTTCTCATTATGCGCTTGCACTTCTTTATTATATTGACCAATTTGAGAATAACTATTTAAAGGATACCCCCAAAGAAAATACCATATACACCATACTATAGCTAAGAAAAATACCACAGCCCAGCCAAATGGTATAGGATTTTTATATTCACCTATACCATCCCAACTATGTTCACTTAGCTCACCCTGACTTTTTTCTTCTTTCATACTTTTAAACAATTTTCCTACCACAACAAGCGTAATCAATATGATAAGAATTGCCCCAATAAAAGATAATAAATTAACATTATCTTGTAAGTTCAACCATTGCATTAAGCACTCCTTTTATTTTGCTCTAAAACACGATCGCCAATTTCATCATGTAATGCTAAATCAGCATATTTTTCATAGTTTCTTCTACCTGTTTTTTCAGATCTATACAAATGAAACCAATAAGAATACAAAACTACCACTAAGAATACTACAAGAGCAAAAAAGCCATAAGCTTGCAACTCTCTTATTAGTTCTAAATCCATAGTTTTTCCTATTTCAAGCTATTAAGATACGCAATCAAAGCGACAATTTCTCTAATTTCACCTCTAGCAAACGCATCTTTAACATCTTGATTTTTCATTTGATCTACTATAGCTTGGGCTTCTGCTTTAACTTCTGCTTGAGCTTCTTCCCAAGTACCAAGTTTTGTACCATTTTCAACATCATAAGGAACATTGAAAACTTTTTTTACAGTTAGTGCTTCTGCATAAGCTGTTTCTATATTTGCATTATTGCTAAACATATGTTTGTAAGCTG
This sequence comes from Campylobacter sp. IFREMER_LSEM_CL1097, assembly GCF_025772225.1. Classification (NCBI taxonomy): domain Bacteria; kingdom Pseudomonadati; phylum Campylobacterota; class Epsilonproteobacteria; order Campylobacterales; family Campylobacteraceae; genus Campylobacter; species Campylobacter sp. IFREMER_LSEM_CL1097. Next base: position 57,510 of record NZ_JAKMRT010000005.1, read on the forward strand.
GCATAATAGAACCAGGAACAACTGAAACTGGATCCCACATGTGATTTTCATGCCAATCTGTAGTTCTAAAATTACCTATACGCAATAAATCAGGTCCAGTTCTTTTTGAACCCCATAAAAATGGTCTATCATAAGCATATTCACCACTAACTGAATACATACCATAACGATCTGTTTCTGATTTAAAAGGACGAATAAGTTGTGAATGACATGCATTGCAACTTTCTTTAATATAAGCATGGCGTCCTGCAAGTTGTAAAACCGTATAAGGCTTTTTACCTTCAATTGGTCTTGCATTTTGAGCAAAATCAGGTAAAACTTCCACAATACCTGCATATGCGATCACTATAAATACTGCCACAGCAAAAAAGAATGGATTTTTTTCTAACCAACTAAACATATTTTTCCTCCTTATGCTGCCATAGGTGAAGCACTTTTTGGCTCTTTATCAAGCACTCTACCCACTGAAATTGATTTATAAATATTATAAACAAACATGAAAAATCCTACTAAGTACAACAACCCACCTACAGCTCTAATCCAATAATAAGGAATAATAGCTTCAACAGTATCAATGAAAGTATAAAGCAAGTTACCATACTCATCTGTAGCTCTCCACATCATACCCTGAGTAATACCTGCTATCCACATAGAACTAAAGTACAATACTATACCTGTAGTTTGGATCCAAAATTGAGCTTCCATTAGCGATTTACTATATAATTCTCTTTTAAACATTCTAGGCACCATGTGATAAAGTGCAGCCATAGTCATAAAGCCAACCCAACCTAAAGTACCATCATGAACATGTCCTGGAATCCAATCTGTAAAGTGTGCTAATGCATTAACTGATTTAATAGAAAGAATAGGTCCTTCCAAAGTTGAGAACATATAGAAAGTTGAAGCTAAAATCATAAATTTGATTAATGGACTTTCTCTTAATTGACTCCACTCACCTTTCATAGTAAGTAAGATATTAATTGCTGAACCCCAAGAAGGTAAAATAAGAACGATTGAAAAAACTGAACCCATAGTTTGCATCCAATCAGGCACTGTAGAATAAATCAAGTGGTGTCCACCTGCCCATAAATAAACAAACATTAAGCCCCAAAATGCAAATAAAGATAATTTGTATGAGAAAATTGGTTGTCCACTTTCTTTTGGTAGAAAATAATAAATTTGAGCGATAATACCAACAGTGAATACAAATGCAACTGCATTGTGTCCATACCACCATTGAACTAATGCATCGTTTGTCCCTGCATACATAGAAACACTATGCCACCAATCACCCATTCCACTCACAAAATAAGTAGGCACAGCCATATTGTTAAATAAATAAAGCATTGCTATACCTAGGAAAGTAGCTATATAATACCAAAGTGAAACATATAAAGTTTTTTCACGGCGAATTCCAATAAGCCCAAAAATACTTACACCCCATAAAACCCAAACTAAAACTACCAATATATCAAGTGGCCATTCAAGCTCTGCGTATTCCTTTGAAGTGCTAACACCTGCAAACAAAGTAATAACAGCTATAATCATAGTGATCATGTAAAGCCAAAAATGCAATTTACCAATGAACATTAAAAAGCTTGATTCTGCCATACTAACTTTTAGCACACGCTGACCAATATAATACCAAGTAGCCCAAATTCCTGAGAGCATAAAACCAAAAATTACACCTGAAGTGTGCAATGGTCTAAGTCTTGAAAAAGTACCATACTCACCGGCTAAATAATTTAAATCCGGATAAGCCATCTGAAAGGCAATAAGCGTTCCAATAGCCATACCAATAACACCAAACAATAAGGTAGCAAACATAAAATATTTAGCAACCGTATAGTCATAGTTTAATGCATTTCCTGGGTGCATTTCCTCTCCTTAAGTTTTTTTCTGCATTATGCGATCTTTATATTATACGATACTTAATATCTTTTTTAGCTTAAACTATGTCTAATTATTTATTATTTATTAATAAATTATCGCGTAAAAACAAAGCCTATATAAGAAAAATACACACCATAACAAAAAATTAAAATATAGGAAATTAAACTAGCTATTTTTTGAAATTTTTCATTTAATGTTTTAGAAAAATACGCAAGAAATATCAATGCTGGTAAAGTTGAAAAACCAAAAACAAGCATAATTAAAGCCGATAAATACACACTTTGCACACTCATTCCAAAGGCTATATAAAAATACACCAAACCACAAGGCACAAAGCCATTTAAAAATCCTAAAAAAAGAGTACTCTTGAAAGATTTTTGTTGAATCAATCTAGAGATGTTTTTTTTAATTACGCATTCAAAAAATAAAGAATTTTCAAAAAAACTTAGAAATTTTCCTTTAAAATTCAAAGCAAGTGCTAATGTTATCATAAAAATTCCAATTATAAAAAACATTATGCCTTTTGAAAATTCACTAAATGAAAGCAAACTTCCAAAAACTCCAAAAAATATACCCAAGCAAACATAAGCAAAAATTCGAGATAGATGATATGAGAAAATTAAAAGAAAAAAAGGGAGTTTGATTTGCTTTGAAAGCTGAGTATAAGCTAAAACAAAACCTCCGCACATTCCATAACAATGCCCAAAACTAGAAAGAAAAGCTATACTTGCTAAAGCAATAAAATCTAAACTCACAAAAGCTCTAAAAATTCTTTAAAAATATACTTGCTCTCATGTGGTCCTGAAGAACTTTCTGGGTGATGTTGCACCGATATAATAGGATAATTTTTATATCTCACACCCTCTACATTATCACCAAACAAATTTCTATGAGTAATAGTTGCAACCTCTGCTATTTCTTCAGGAATATTATAATTATGATTTTGTGCTGTAATTTCTACTGTGTTATTAGTAAGGTTAATAACAGGATGATTTGCTCCATGTTGGCCGAATTTCATTTTATAAGTTTCATAACCAAAAGCATTACTTAAAAGTTGATGCCCTAAACAAATACCAAGCATAGGAATTTTAGCTTCTGCTAGTTTTTTAATCTCTGCGATTTCATCTTTTAAAATTTTTGGCTCACCTGGTCCATTTGATAAAAATACACCATGAATTTTACCTTTTTGATATAAATCAATCAAATCTTTTGCCTTGGTATTATAAGGAAAAACCTCCACCTCAAGTCCAACACTTACAAGCTCATTTAAAATATTTTCTTTTACACCATAATCAATCACAGCTACTTTTTTACCATTTGCTTTTACATTCTCATAAGCTTTGTTGCTATGATCCCAAGCACCTTTACTATGTTTATAAGAGCTTTTAGTGCTAACCTGTGCTACATAATTTACCTCATCAATTTTAGCACTAGAAAGAAGCATTTTTTTAAGCTCTTCTTTGTCCTTAATTTCAGTAGATATTACCGCTCTCAAATTTCCTTGATCTCTGATCATTTTAACTAAAAATCTAGTATCAATTTCACAAAGCCCTATTTTTTCATGCTTTTTCAAATAAGCACTTAAAGAATCATTGGCTCTAAAATTAGAATAATCTTCATTTAATTCTCTTATAATCATTCCGCTAGCAAATACATTTTTACTTTCATTATCTTCATCATTAATACCAACTATACCAATTTCTGGCATTGAAAATACTACAAACTGACCTGCATATGATGGATCAGAAATAATTTCTTGATACCCCGTTAAAGAAGTATTAAAAACAAGCTCTCCAAAAAAAGTTCCACTTTGTCCAAAAGCCTTTGCACTTAAAAAAACATCATTTTCTATATAAATATATGCTTTCATAAAAGTCCTTTTTTTCTAAGCTCTTCTTGATATAGCTTTTCAAATACCAATTCATATTCTTCAGAACCTGGAATAAGTTTTCTTTTATAGTTTGAAATTTTTTCATAGACTAAATCTTCTAAATTTTCATACTCTTTTAAATAAGACATAATACTTGAAAAAATGAGATTTTTAACACGATTTTCTGACACATTGTAGTTTATCAAATCTTCTTCCACTAAATTTTCTAAAATTTTATGAGAAAGATTATTGTATCTATCTTCACTATCAAGCATAAATTTAAACTCATTTGCTAGTTTTTTCTTAATCATCCAAAACATACTTTTTCTATCTATTTGCATAAACTCAATTTCATCTTCTTGGCTTTCTAAAATTTCTTTTGCTTTTTCATCAAGTTTACGCTCATTTAAAACATCTATTTCTATAATTTCTTTTGCTGTTTTTAAAAGTTTTTGACTATCATCTTTAATTTTAACAAAAGAAGAATGCATTAAATCAAGTATTATTTTATTTGCTATATAAGGTATATGAGCTGGTTTGATACGCATTTATTCACCTTTTTATTTTTATTTTGAAATAATACTAAAAAAAAGGTAAAAACTGCTTAAAACTTACTGCGAACTTGCATTTTGATCTAAATTTTTCAAAAGTAGTGTTAAATCGGAAGCTTTTTTTGGATCCATCTTGGCCATAATGGATGAAATTTTTCTAGGATCTAGCGAAAGTAGAATTTTTGAAGCCTCATCCGGTTCCATTTCGCTTAATATACCTGCCACGGCCACATCTTTCATTTTAGCATAAATTTCTGTAATACGCCCCATAGTTTTATCATTAATAACTTGAAGATTTTGTTTAGTCGCTTCTAATATACGCTCATTTTGCTCTTTTAAACTTTTTATTTGCTCTAAACTTGCATTAACATCAGCTTCTTTTTGCTCCAAAGCTTGCATTTTTTCTTTTTGCAAAGCTTCAAAAGAAGCTCTATAAGCCTCTAAACTTTGTCTTGCTTCATCATATTCTCTAATTTGCTCTTGCATTTGCTCTTTTCTTGCTTCAAAATACTGCTCGCAATTTTGCTGTGCATTTACAAAATTTAAGAAAATCAATAAAAATATTATTTTTTTCATCATTTATCCTTATTAAAATGTCTTGTTATAGCAAGTTCATCTATAAATTTTTCTTCTTCTTTTTGTAAAGCTTTTTGGATTTTTTTTAATTCTTCATTTTCTAAAACCTTAATTTTTTCAAATTCCAAATGAGCCTTTTTGTATAAATGTTGATGATGTGCAAGTTCTTTTTTAGTTAGGTCTAATTTTTGTTTAATTCTTTGCTTACCCTCTCTTGCAATCTCTTGCATTTTTAAAGACGATCTTAACAAAGCTACTGAACCTTTATCAGCCAAAGTCAAGCTTTCGCATGTTTTTAAAGCTTCTTTAAATTCTTCTTCACACAACAAAAGCTTTTGTCTTGTTCTAGTCAAATTTGCCTCTGCTTTATCAAGCTGTTGTTTTCTAAGCTTAATCACAGAAGAATATTTGCTTTTCATAAAATGATAGTATCTTCTCTTTCAGGACTTGTGGAGATATAACCTACTCTAACGCCACTTAATTCTTCCAAACGCTTAATGTATTTTTTAGCATTTTCAGGTAGCAAATCATAATCTCTAATCCCTGCAACTTTATCCCAACCTTCCATTACTTCATAAATAGGTTTAGCGTTTTCTAAATCACAAGGTACATAGTCTATTTCTTGTCCTTTATATTCATATGCTTTACAGATTTTAACACTTTCAAAACCATCTAATACATCAAGTTTCATTAATGATAAAGTATCTAAGCCATTTAATCTTGCAGTATATCTTACCGCAACCGCATCAAACCAACCACATCTTCTTTTTCTACCTGTGCTTACTCCAATTTCTTTACCAATAAGTCCTATTTTTTCACCATCTTCGCCTAAATCCTCACTTGGAAAAGCTCCATTTCCCACTCTTGTTGTGTAAGCTTTTACTATGCCTATAACTTTTCCAATTTCTTTTGGATTTAATCCCAAACCACTTAAAGCTCCAGCTGAAATAGTCGTTGAACTAGTTACATAAGGATAAGTTCCATGATCAATATCAAGCATAGAACCTTGCGCGCCTTCTAACAATACTTTTTTATCCTCATCTAAAGCTTTCCAAAGCATTCTTGTAGTATCTGTAATATATGGCGCTAGCACTTCTTTAAAGCGTTTTAAATCTTTTAAAATTTCATCATAACTAGGCATTGCAATACCTAAAACATCAAAATAAGTTTTTTTAAGTTCAAAATCTTTCATTAAATTTTCACAAAGCTTTTCAGGCTCTAGCAATTCCCCTACTCTATGTCCATTACGACTTATTTTATCTTCATAGCTTGGCCCTATACCTTTGCCTGTTGTTCCTATAGCTTTATCACCTTTAAGTCTTTCTCTTGCTTGATCAATCAAAGCATGATGATTTAAATTTAAATGAGCTCTATCGCTTATAAATAATCTTCCTTCTAAATTTTCAAATTGAGCCATTTCACTAATTAATACATCAGGATTAACTACAACTCCATTACCTATAACATTAATACATTGCTTATTTAAAACACCTGATGGCATTAAATGTAAAGCATATCTTATACCATCAACCCATATAGTGTGACCTGCATTATGTCCACCTGCACTTCTGCAAACATAATCATAATTTTCACATAGTTTATCAACTATCTTACCCTTACCCTCATCACCCCATTGGATACCAACGACAATATCTGCTTTACTCATAAAAAAACTCCATTTTGACTTAAATTTGGCGAGAAGGTGAGAGAATCGAACTCCCCAAAAAGTAGTCAACTACCCTTTCATCTGATTTGAAGTCAGTGGCCATCACCAGATAAGCTAACCTTCCAAAAATGATATTATATCTTAATATTTTTAATTGAAACAAAAATTAAACATATGAAATTATAAGCGTGTAAAATACTTTGAAATATTATATTTTTTAGTTATAATGTTTGTTTTTCAGTGTCAAGTTTTGACAATTACAATTTTTGGATATATCAATGCATTCTTTCAAACAATCTTTTTTTATAAATTTTTGGGATAATTCCAAAGGCATGATTATACTTGGAATTTTAAGTGCTATTTATTTTGGAATTTTTGGTAGTGTTTGGGCTGTTACAGGTGAAATGACACGCTGGGGTGGAGAAATTTTAGAATTTTTTGGTATGGATTTAAGCTCCTACACTTACTACCAAAAGCAAAATTTAAGTGGCAGTCCCTTAACAAGAATTGATGGTATCATGCTCATAGGTATGTTTATAGGATGCTTAGTAGCTGCATTTTTAGCAAATAAATTTAAATGGCGTTTGCCTGCTAGCAAAATTCGAATTTTTCAAGCTATTATAGGAGGAATTTTATCAGGCTTTGGTGCAAGACTTGCTTTTGGTTGTAATTTAGCAAATTTCTTTACAGGTTTACCTTATTTTTCTTTACATACTTGGGTTTTTACTTTATTTATGATTTTAGGAATTTATCTAGGTGTTAAGGTTTGTAATCTTGCCTTATTTAAGCCAAAAGCAAAGTTACAACGCGTTTGCAAAGAAAATCAAAAATTAAAAACACAAAATAAAATTTCAAAAATATATTTTTACATAGGACTTGGTGTATTTATAATTTTTATAACTTATGTTGTATTTATACTACAAAAACAAAATATTGATATTAAAAACAAAGAAAGTTTTTTTCCTTTAGCGTTAATATTTGGTTTTGTTTTTGGTTTTATCATTTCTAGGGCTCAAATTTGCTTCACTTCTTGCTTTAGAGATTTATTTTTATTTGGTAGAGACAATGCTATAAAAGGCGCTTTAATAGGTATGATCATAGCTTGTTTAATAGCTTTTGCTTTTATATTACAAGGGCATACTAGCAAAGTAATAGAAATATCACCAAACCTTGCTATAGGTGCTTTTTTATTTGGATTTGGAATAGTTTTTGCCGGAGGATGCGAGTGTGGTTGGATGTATAGAGCTTGCGAGGGGCAAAGTCATTTTATTATAGTGGGTATTGCCAATATCATCGGTACTATGATCTTAGCTTTAAATTATGATCATTTCCCAAAAATACTAACAAATGGTATAAAAATTCATCTTTTAAATGATTTTGGTTATTTTAATGGCTTATTAATCAATTTAGCTTTGTTTGCTATTTTATTTTTGTTTGTTTTAAAATTTAAAAGATTATTCTTCCAACACAACAAAGGAAAATTATGATTATTCATTATAGTTTAAATTTAGAAGGTGAGGCATGCCCATATCCTGCTATAGCTACCATTGATGCATTAAAAGAATTAAAATCAGGTGAGGTCTTAGAAATTTTATGTGATTGCCCACAAAGTATTAATTCTATACCTCAAGATGCGAAAAATCGCGGATTTGAAATTTTAGAGATAGATCAAGATGGACCAACGCTTAGATTTTTAATTCAAAAACCTTAAAAATTAGATTTGAGTATTTACTCAAATCTTTATATTTATACGATATTTTTCTATTAAATTTTCATCCAATATCACTCCTATACCCACAGCATCATTGACTTCAACTATACCATCTTTGCAAGGGATTAAATTTTTCACCAAATGAGTAAAAAGCACACTTGTTGATTGAGAATACTCTATCAAATTACAATATTTAGTACTTGCTAGAAACTGCACCGTAGCAGCAAGTAAAATTCCTGTAGAAAAACCATGCGGGACTAAATCACAACCATATTTTAAAGATATTTTTTCAATTTCTAACATAGTGTCAAAACCACCACATCTAGTAATATCAGGTTGCACAATAGAAACTTTTGACTTTTTAATAAAATTTTCAAACTCATTTAGCGTGTAAAAACTCTCTCCACCCGTAATCTTACAAGGTAAGTGTTCGCTAAGTCTTGCATAATCATAAACATTATTTGCACCAACTGGTTCTTCTATCCACTCTAAGTTATATTCTTCAATTTCCAAAAATCTTTCTCTTGCATAAGAAAAATTTTTCCAAAGCCCTACTAAGTCAATACTAAGTTTAATATCATCACCCACTGCACCTCTAATATTCTTAATAATCTCTTTATCAGATAATGCATTATTACCAAAGCCTGCACCACCAAATTTTAATAGTTTAAAACCTTCTTCTTTTAAGTATTTTACTCTAGAAATATTTTCTTCCATATTTTCACTCGGAATAAAAGTAGCGTATGCATTTAAAAAGTCTTTTCTTTTTCCACCAAGTATAGTAGCTACACTTACACCATAAATTTTTCCAAGTAAATCATATAAAGCAATATTTATTGCACTTAAAGCACAAATTAATGCTCCGCTAAGTCCATAATACGCACTTCCCTCAATCAAATCATCCATAATCTTCTTAATATTTCTTGGATCTTGTCCTATTAAAATTTCACTTAAATTTCTGCAAGATCCATGAGTACTAGGTTGCTCAAACATTATCTTTAAAACTGCTGCAGCACTATCACTTTCTCCTATTCCATAAAGATTATTATCTGTATAAATTCTTAATATAAAGGCATCTTCACCCCACTCACAAGACTCATCAAAAGTTTTTGTCCTTAACCATATAGGTTCAACCTTAGTAATTTTCATTATCCATCCTTTTTATCCATTTAATAAGCCCATAAAAGCTAATAGCAAGTATTACCAAAAAAGGAGCAGCACTCAAAACAACTGCAACTTTTAAGGTATTTAAATCTGCATTTATATAAAGCATTGCTAAAGGAATTAATCCAAGCATAATACACCAAAAAACTTTTAAATATTTACTAGGATTTTCACTATCTATTTTTGTGCTTACACAAGAAATAGTAAATGCAGTAGCATCCATATGAGAAGCCAAAAATACCATCATAAGCAGGAAATAAAAAAGAGCAAAAATAGTACCAAATGGTAGTGTTTTTATCAATGCTACCACTCCAGCTTCTCCAGCATTTGAACTAATAAAATTTGGAACATCTAAGATTCCACTTTGAAAAATATCTATTGCATATGAACTCAAAACTCCAAAGAAAAACCAAGTCCCAATACATCCACCCACAATAAGACCAAAAATTACTTGACGAATGGTCCTTCCTTTAGAAATTTTTGTCACAAAAATACTAACAGCAGGAGTGTAAGTAATCCAATAAAGCCAATAAAAAACTGTCCAATCAGAATTAAAGCTACTTACACCAGCAATATCATTATATAAGCTCATTGAAACATAATTACTAAAAAATACCCCTATACTATTTATTATATTATTTAATATAAATACACTATCTCCTAAAATAAATACCAATATTGCAAACACAAAACACAAGATACAAGATATTTTAGCAAGTTTTGCCATACCACTTGATAATCCAACAAAACTAGAAAAGGTAAAAACAGCTGTAACAATAGCTAAAAGAATAAATTTTAAATAAAAACCATCATTAATATCAAAAATTCCAGAAAGTCCAGCACTAATTGTAATTATAGAAAGGGTTGTAGTAAGCACAAGTCCACCAAAAGTACTAAATAAAAACACAACATCGATGATTTTATCAAGCACTATATTTTGATTAATATGCAAGATATTTGCTATTAAACTTGAAATTTTTAAATTTTTATTTTTAAAAATATAAAAATGAAAACACATTGCAATAGAACTTAAAGCATATACAGCCCAAGGCGTAATACCCCAATGCAAATACACAAAAGAAGTTGCACTTCTTAAAGCTTCTGCAGATTTTGGAGTAATATTTAATCCAGGTGCTAAATAATAATATGCCCATTCCATAAATGCCCAATACATAGTAGCAGATCCAAGTCCTGCACAAATAAACATAAAAATCCAAGCAGTATTTGAATAAGGATTTATCCCATCGCCTAATTTAATATTACCTATTTTAGAAAAAGCCAAGTAGAAAATAAAAACTACACAAATAAACTCAAAAAGTTGAACAAATGAGCCAAACATATGTGTAAGCTTACTAAAAAGAAAATTTGCTACTTCTAAAGCTTTACTAGGATTTATAAGTAAAATTACAATCACCATAAAAACCGCCAAGATAGATGTCACTATCAAAAATAAATCATAAGTTTTTTGATTATTTTTTTGCATAAATCTCCTTTTTGTTTCAAGTAGTAAATATATAGTATTTTCTTATTTTAAAATAAAACTTAAAGAAACTTTTATCATAAATGCATTAAAAGCCATACCTTAGTATTTTCAAATATTTTTTACTATAATAAAAAATTATTTAATCAATAAATTATTGCTACTAAAATACACAAATAAATAATGTTATTTCTCAAAATACAAAAATATTTAAAAAAATATCTTACATTGAAATTAAACACAAAAAAGGAGGAATACATGTGGCAAGGGAGAAATGATGGTGATGAAATTATCCATAAACGATTATTTAAATGTTTAAATCACTCTTCAAATAATAAATTATTAGGCTTTTGTTCATCATTGGGTGTGCAGAGAAATAATGGTAGAATTGGAAGTGAATTAGCACCAAAAATTATAAGAAAGAATATGGCAAATTTTGCTATACATGATGATTTTGATTTTGATGATTTAGGAGATATTGAAAATTTTGATACCCTAGAATTAGGCGATGAACTACTTTATCACAAGTGCTTAGAAATTTTACATAATAATCATTATGGTGTAATTTTAGGAGGTGGACACGAAACATCTTTAGCTTGTATCAAAGCGCTTTTAGATTACAAAAAAAGTGTAGGAGTTATAAATTTTGATGCACATTTTGATGTAAGAATTCAGGAGTTACATACTTCTGGAAATTCTTTTTACAAAGCTTATGAATATGCAAAAGAAAATAATTATAATTTTTCTTATCTTTGCTTGGGTGCAAGTAAATTATCTAACACAAAAGCACTTTTTCAAACTATGGATAATATGAAAGCAAGTTATGTTTTAGATACTGAATTTGAAAAATGTATAGAAGTCATTAAAAACTTCTTAAAACAAAATGAAGTTGTTTATTTAAGTATTGATATGGATGTATTTTCACAAAGCATAGCTCCTGCTGTAAGCGCCCCTGCTGTTTTTGGTATCAATTTAAAAGAAATTTTAACTCCGATAAAAATTATTTTTGAAAGCAAAAAAGTTGCTTTAGCAGATATTTGTGAATTTAATCCTAAATTTGATATAGACAATCACACTGCAAAAATCGCTGCTTATCTAGCATATTTTTTATTAAGTAAAGGAATGATATGAAATTTGATAGTTTAAGTGTATTGGCTATTAGTATCGGGGTTTTATTGTTTGGTATGTTTTTGAAAAAACGCTTTTTAATCTTAGAAAAATTTTGCATTCCCGCGCCAGTTATAGGTGGATTTTTAATCAGTATAATCATTTGGATTTTAAGTTTTATTGAGATTAAAGTTGATTTTGATACAAGTTTACAAACTCCTTTAATGGTGGCTTTTTTTACCGTAATAGGATTAAGTGGAAGTTTTAAACTCTTAAAAGTAGGAGGAAAAGTACTTTTAATCTATCTAGGTTGTTGCTGGTTTATGGCTTTAATGCAAAATTTTATCGGCATTTCCATGATGAGTTTATTTGATTTAAATAAACTATATGGAATTTTATGTGGTGCTGTTTCTTTGGAAGGAGGACATGGAAATGCTATAGCTTTTGGAGGCATGGTTGAAGAGTTAAGTGGCTTAAATAACGCTAAAGTTTTAGCAGTGGCAGCGGCAACCTTTGGACTGATTTCAGGGTCTTTGCTCGGAGGTCCTGTAGCAAAATATCTTATAAATAAACACAAATTAAAAATCACAACTAATCAAGATATTAAAGATATAGATCCTCTAAAGCATGAAATTCACAATGCAAATTATAAAGATTTTTTAAAATCTTTATTTTTAATATTATGTATTATGTGTATTGGATTTTTTTTAAGTTCCAAATTTACACAATATAGCGGCTATTCTTTGCCTAGTTATGTTGGTGCTATGCTTGTTGCTATTGTTGTAAGAAATATTAATGATTCTTTTAATATTTTCAAGCTAAATCAATATACAATAGATACTATAAGTGAATTAAGCCTTGGTATTTTTTTAACTATGGCTATGATAAATTTAAAAATAAACGAACTAAGTGCTGTTGCTACACCTCTTTTTATTACTTTGATTGTGCAAGTTTTAGCTTTACTATTCTTTACAATTTTTATAGTTTTTAGATTGTGCGGAAAAAATTATGATAGTGCGATTATGTGTGCCGGACTTATGGGACATGGTCTAGGTGCAACACCAAATGCAGTAGCAAATATGAATGCAGTTTGTTCTAGATATAATTTAACTTCAAGACAAGCTTTTTTAATAGTACCTTTATGCGGTGCTGTTTTAATTGATATTGTTGCAATACCTTTAAATACTTATTTGATTAATATTTTTTCATAGTTACTCTCGCATATTGCGAGAGTATTAGAGATGTTTTAGCATTGTTTCATAAGCTGCTTTAGTTCCTGGGCGAACTTTAGTTACCATGCTCACTAAAATAATCACAACAGAAGCAGCTAAAAATCCTGGAATGATTTCATAAATAGGAAAATCAAGCCACTCTGCTAAGAAATTTTTATATACTACAACTACAACTGCACCGGTAATCATACCTGCAATAGCAGCATATCTAGTCATTTTTGACCAAAATAACGAAAAGAGCATTACAGAACCAAAACTTGCTCCAAACCCTGCCCAAGCATAAGCTACTATACTTAATACGCTTGAGTTTTTATCAGTAGAAATAATAAAAGCTATCACAGCTACTGCTAAAACACCAAATCTACCCAAAGTCATCACTGTTTTATTGGACGCTTCTTTGTTAAAAATTCTTTTATAAAAATCCTCTGCTATAGTTGAACTTGAAACAAGCAATTGCGAACTTGCTGTGCTCATAATGGCTGCCAAAATAGCACTTAATAAAACACCTGCTATCCAAGGATTGAAAAGCAATTGCGACATTACGATAAAAATCTTTTCAGGATCTTGCAAACTAAGCTCAAATTTACTCACATAAGCTATACCTAAAATACCTATCAAACAAGCTCCAATTAAAGATATAACCATCCAAGAAATTCCTACAAAAGTAGCAGTTGGAATATCTTTAGTTGATCTTATAGACATAAAACGCACCAAAATATGTGGCTGACCAAAATACCCAAGCCCCCAAGAAAGCGCTGAAACTATACCCAAAAAGCTTAATCCTTCCCCCATAGAAAAAGTATTTGGCTTAATTTCTTTGACTATATTAACAGCTTCACTAAAGCCACCCAAATGATAAATCATCACTATAGGTACGATAATCAAGGCACTCATCATTAATAAACCCTGAATCAAATCCGTCCAACAAACTGCCTTATATCCACCCAAAAATGTATAAGCAACTATAATCACAGTTCCTGTAGTAAGCGCATAATCATATTGGATTCCAAAAGTTGCTTCAAAAAGCTTTGCTCCACCTACAAGTCCTGAAGAAACATAAAAAGTAAAGAATATCAAAATAACAATAGCACAAACCACTCTTAATATATGCTTATCATCATCAAATCTTGTTTCAAAATAATCTGGAATTGTAATAGAATTTGCAATCACACTAGTATAAATTCTAAGTCTTTTTGCTACAAAAGCCCAGTTTAAAAATGCTCCTATACTAAGACCTATTGCAATATAGCTTTCAGCTAAACCACTTACATATAAAGCTCCCGGTAAACCCATTAAAAGCCAACCGCTCATATCAGAAGCTCCAGCACTAAGTGCTGAAACTACCGGCCCCATAGAACGACCACCTAAAAAATAATCCTCTGAATTTTTATTTTGTTTATAAAAATAAAATCCAATAAAAAGCATTAATGCTGAATATGCGACAAACATTATCGCAATTTGAGTATTAATGTGCACAACCTCCATTTTTTCTCCTTTTTATTTTAAAGCACGAATGCCTAAATTTCCATAACGGTGGAAAGATATACTTAAAGCTTTTTCATTATGATATAAAAGCAACTCAAAACGTCCGTTCATTAAAGGCTTAGCATTGGCAATGATTTTTGCACAACTTGCTGCTTTTATGAAAATTTCATCATTAATATCTAATGGAGCAAAATAACGAATTCTTTCATAATCAGCTATTTTGCTAATGAAATTTTCTTTACTTTCTTTAAGGAATAAAGTTTTTGAACTAATTTTTTGATTAATCTTTTGCACAAGATCTATTTTTTCATGCTCATCATAACTTAAAATAAGATCAATATTTAGCACACTAGCTGCTAAAATAACTCCTAAAATATCTTTTAAACTATCATCTTTATGTACTCTATAAGCAATATTTTTAACCTTTGTATAAGAGAAAATATTATCCTCGCCTCTTATATTGACATAATCTTTTGCACTTGCAAATTCATGTTTTGCATGATAAGCATAGCTTCTTGCCATAGCTTTAATGACTTCAAAATCGGCTTTATCTTTTTCATTTAAATCCAAGCTTAAAGCATTTAAATTTGATACTAATTCATTATCTAAAACATTTTGATCAGCTTGACTTTGCTCTATATCTAAAAATTGAGTGATGTAATTATAAATTCCAACTTTTCTACCAAAACCAATGGCTGATTTTTTAATACCACCAAAAGGTTGTCTAAGAACTATAGCTCCTGTTGTTGGTTTATTGATGTAAATATTTCCTGCCTCTATGTGAGTGTGGAAGTATTCCCATTCTCTCTCATCTAAACTTTCAAATCCTGCTGTAAGTCCATAACCTGTAGAATTTACTATATCAATAGCTTCTTTTAAATCTTTTGCTTTCATTACAGTTAAGATTGGTGCAAAAAGCTCATTCATGTGCGTAAAATCACCTTTTTTAGTACCATATTTAATCCCTGGAGTTAAAAGATAAGGATTATCATCTACAAATTTAGGTTTTAAAGCCCAACTTTCATATGGAGCTAGCTCATCTAATGCTTTTTGCAGTTTTACATCTGGTTTATCTGCTAAAGCTCCAAGTTTATTTTTAAATACAAATGGATTTCCAACCCCCATAGAACTAGCAGCATCTACTAAGGTCTTTTTAAATTCCTCATCTTCATAAACTTCTTCTTCCAAAACAAGCAAAGAAGTAGCAGAGCATTTTTGACCTGAATTTGAAAAAGCTGAATGAATGATATTTTTAATCGCACTATCACGATCGGCAAATTTAGAAACAATAGTTGCATTTTTACCGCCTGTTTCAGCACTTAAAAGTAAGGTTGGATTAGCTTTGAGCATTGCATAAGCAGTTTCTTCTCCACCGGTTAATACTGAAAATTTCACACTTTGATCAACAAGCAAGTATTTTGATATATCACTACCTTTAGCAGGTAAGAAAATCAAAGCATCTTTTGGAATTCCCGCATCCCAAAAGCATTTACAAAGCATATAACCTGTTAGCATGGATAAAGATGATGGTTTATATATCACTTTATTACCTGCAGCCAAAGGTGCTGCTATGGTTCCTACTGAAATACCTACTGGAAAATTCCATGGTGCAATTACCACACCTATGCCTTTTGCTTTAAAAGTAGTATTTGGATTTTGCTCTTTTAGTTTTTCCAAAGAATGTGGATAAAATTCTAAAAAGTCTATAGCCTCACTAACTTCAGGATCAATCTCTAAGAAAGTTTTTCCTACCTCTAAAGCTGCTATACCTATTAAATCTCCTCTACGATCTCTAACAAGTTGAGCAGTTTTTGCTAAAATCTTATAAATTTCATCATGACTTAAATCACTAAAATTTGAGCTCTTAGCTACATCTAAAGCATATTTAATCTCTTTTTGGCCTGCTAAATGTGCTTTACCTATAGTGCGATTTTTGATTTTATCCTTAACTTCTACCACTTGTAAATTTTCGTTTTTAATTTCTTCTTTTGCAACCGGATACACATCATAATTTTCTAAATTTTCATATTTAGTTCTTATATTTTTAGCCCATTCTCTATTTGCTTTTAAGATAAAATCTGTATCAGGTTCGTTTTTAAATTCTTTACTCTCATAAGAACTAATAGCCTTTGTTTCATTATTTCTATCTTGAGTTCTATGGGTAGAATTATCCAAACTAGCAACGCCTTCTAAGGATTTTATAAATAATTCTTTTTGCATTTGCCAATTTTTATCATTAATTTTAAGGTTGAAAAAATATCTCATGAAATTATCTTCACTAGTATTTTCATCAAGTCTTCTTACTAAGTAAGCAATGGCATTATTAAAATGCGCTTCATCACACACCGGTGCATAAAGTATAAGATCATGCATTTTAGAAAGCTCATAAGAGCATTGCAAGCTCATACCTTCAAGCATTTCAAAAGTAAAAGATGATAAAGCTCCTGCTTGTGAAATTCTAGTATAAGCATAAGCAATTTCAAATAAATTGTGACTCGCAATACCTACATTAATATATTTATAATTATCACCCTCTAAGACAAAATCAAGCATTTTCTTATAATTACTATCTGTGTCAATTTTTTTATAAAAAGTAGGTAGAGCCCAACCTCTTTGCAAAGCTATAGTTTCTTCACTTTCCATATTCGCTCCTTTAACAAAGCGAATTTTTATAGGCTTCATACCTTTTAAAACTCTTTCTTTTGAAAAAGCAAAAAGTTTTTTCAAATATTCATAAGAATCAGGAAGATAAGCTTGTAAAACGATACCTGCTTTAATATTATACTTTGCAATACTTTCCATAAAAGCTTCAACGGTTAATTCTAAATCTCTAAATTCCTCCATATCAAGATTGATAAATTTAGACACACCTTGCTTTTTTTCTTCTTCTAAAGCAAGAGCATATAATTTATCCAATCTTTTTACCACTTCATCTTTAGAGTATTCAAAATCAATAATATTAATTTGAGAAAAAATGGTAGTGATTTTAATTGAAATATAAGTAATATAGCTTGTTTTTAATGCTTCTTCATATTTTTTTACTCTATAAGCACTCTCAGCCTCACCCAAAACCTCTTCACCAATTAAATTTACATTTAAGGTAATTTTATCTTCATCTTTTCTTTTACGCATATGAGGCTCTAAAACACTAGGGTTTGCATCTAAAACCATAGCTTTAGTATCTTCTCTTAAATGCTTAATGAAAAATGGCACACTAAGAGTTGGTGCAAATTTTCCAAAATTTAAAAATGAAAAAAGCAAAAATTTTTCAAAAGCACTAAAAAAATCTGCTATACCATATTTGTTTAAAGTATGCTCTATAAGCTCGAAACTCGCACTTTTATTTTTACATCTAAAAGAGCGATCTAAAAGTTCAATCAACATCACTTTATTTTTAGGATTATTTAAAAGTTTTTGCATTTTGGCGTGAAATTCTTTTTCACTTTGAGAGATATTACTTTCTATTTTTCTTTGTAATTCTTCAGCTAATTGCAAAGCTTTTTGTATCATTTCTTCCTCCATTTAGTAATTAATATCTTTTATGATACAAAAATAGCCACAAAAATCAACATATATTTATTTATAATTTATTTTTTTATGTAAAAAAGTAACAAATATAAACATATATTTTTAATTGTAAATAAAATATTAGCGTAATAATAAATAATTATGAGTATTTCTTACACATCTAGCAATAATCTTTGCCTCTATATTGTAATCTTTCAAAATTTTCAAAGCCTCATTTGCATCTTTTTCACTCATTGCAGCTAAAAGTCCACCTGAAGTTTGAGGATCAAAATACACTATATCTTCATCTTTTTCATTTAAATTATCAACCCAAATTTTTAGGCCATCTTTATTTTTATAAGCTCCTGCTGGGATTATCCCCATATTAGCCATTGGCAAAACTCCCTCCATTAAAGGAATTTCATTTTTATACACTTCTATCATAATCTCTTCATTTAACATTTCTTTTAAATGTCCCAAAAGGCCAAAACCAGTAACATCACTTAAAGCACTAAGACTTTTAAACCCCTTTAAAATACGACTTGCGTAAAGATTTAAAAAACTCATTTGCTCTATTGCTTTTAAAATCTTTGCTTTTTCTAGCAAACCAGCCTTGATAGCAGTGCTAATAATGCCACTACCTATAGGCTTAGTAAGTAAAACAACATCACCATCTTTTGCACTATTATTAGCTATAAATTTCTTAGGATGAACTACACCTGTCACACTAAGACCAAAAATAAATTCATCATTTTCTATAGTATGGCCACCTACTAGCACAGCACCAGCTTCTTCAACCTTAGCTCTAGCACCTTCTAAAACTTCAAATAAAATTTCATTGTTAAAATGACAAGTATCAAAGCCTACAATATTTAAGGCATTAATCACCTCAGCACCCATAGCAAATACATCACTTAAAGCATTGGCAGCAGCTATAACACCAAAATGATACGCACTATCAACCACAGGTGTGATAAAATCAAGTGTTTGCACTAAAGCTAAATCTTCATTTAGCTTATAAACACTTGCATCTTCGTTATTATCAATACCACTTAAAATGTTTTCATGCGGTTTTAAAATGCCAAGAATTTTGTCAAGACCCACCGAGTCTAGTTTGGCAGCTCAACCCGCAGCTTTTACATATTGAGTTAGTTTTTGGTCTTTATATATCATAAAGAAATAATCTTTGCCTTTCCAAAAAGTTCATTTAAAATTTCATAAGCATTACCTATTTTGCCTATTTTAAGCTCTTTAGTTTTACCAAAAAATTCCAAACATGCCCCACAACTATAAATTTCAACCCCTAAATTTTCAAGCTCTTTCATAGCTTCAAAAGCCATATGAGAACAATCAGTATTCATTAAAACACTATCATTAACGCAAAGGATTTTTACAGGTTTATTAGGTAAATCTTTTAAGGTTTTTAAAAAACCTAGCATTAGATTTTTCCCAAGTTCCCCTTCGCCTACTTTATCGCTTTTTAAAAACAACACATTATATTCTTGTAAATTTTGTTCTTGAATTTGAACTATATCACCATCTTTTATAATGCTAATAATACTTTCATCATTTACATCTTTCACACTAAAGTTCAAATTTAAAGATTTTAAAAACCTCGTTACATTTTCTTTAGAAGCTTGAGAATTTAAAAGAATTTCTAAATTTTCATTTTCTTTTAACTCTTCTAAAGCCTTTTTTGTCTCTATCACAGGACGCGGACAAGCTAAATCTCTACAATCAATTTTCATTTTTTACCTTTTTTACTTAATGATATATTTTTATAACTTGTATTCAAATTAAGTTTTATCTTTTTCTTGATTTTTCTTGAAAAATAATTCTTTAAAGCGCTTATTAGTGTATTCTTCTACATCTTGTTGTAAAATTTTAAAATTTTGAATTAGCTCATAAGCTCTAGGAGTAAGCTTACTACCTGATTGACTTCCTCTTCCTTTTTTAGCAATGAGCAATTCTTCTTTCATATTTTTTTCTAAATCCTGTATATAAAGCCAAGCTTTTTTATAATTCATCCCTAGTTGTTTAGCCGCTTGGGAAATACTTCCGCATTCTCCAACTAATTCTAAAATATCTGTTTTCCCTTTACCAAAAAGTAATTCTCCATCAGGATTTTCTACCCAAATTTTGCTTTTTATATGAAATTTTTTACCTTTTTTTTCTTCAAAACAACCAAGTTCGCAGTATTTAACATCAATTTTATAAGTTTTAAGCGTAGCTCTCATATCAGCCATATTAAAGTTTTTAGCACATTCTAAAGCATCTTTACATGATATGCGACGCTTAGAATCTAGTTTTGTTTCTAATTTTTCTAAAATTTCACTTTTTGCTATATTTTTATTTAACTTTCCAAATTGACCTAACTCGCAATCTGAAATTTTTACATCCATTTTTTTTATACTAGCTTGAAAATCTTCTTTGGAGTATTGTTTTAAAAGCTCTAGTGCTTTTTTACAAGTAAGTTTATTATTTTCATCAAGATTTTTTTGAATTTGCAAATTTAATTCTTCCATGAATTAACCTTGGATTATAAGTAGTAAAAAAGGGTGCCTGTAAACACCCTTTGGGTTATTTTGCATCAAGTCCTAAATTTTGGCCCTTAAGCAAAACTCTTTTTCTATACATTGCACTAACTTCAGCTGCATCACCAACCAAAAGTGCATTTGTAGAACAAACCGCAGCACACATAGGCACTTTACCTTCTGCAATACGATTTTGTCCATAAAGTTCTCTTTCTTCATGAGAGTTAGTAGGTTCAGGACCACCTGCACACATAGTACATTTATCCATTTGACCTTTAATACCAAAAGCACCATCTCTTGGAAATTGTGGAGCACCAAAAGGACATGCATAAAGACAATACCCACAACCTATACAAGTTTTTTTATCATGTAAAACAATACCATCAGCTCTAATATAAAAGCATTTTACAGGACAAACTTGCTCACATGGAGCGTCTGTGCAGTGTTGGCAGGCAAGAGTTGTTGAAAACTCTTTTCCTTCTATGCCTTCATTTAGAGTGATTACCTTTCTTCTATTAATCCCCACTGGCACTTCGTGCGCACTTGAACAAGCCACTTGACAAGCAAAGCAAGAAATACAGCGATTATTATCTACATAAAATTTCATTCTAGCCATAACTTACCCCTTAAGCCTTTTCAAGTCTGCAAAGTCCTGCATTAAATTCAGAAATTTGCGTATTTATATCAAAACCATAGTTAGTAACCGTGTTAGAACTTTCACCTATAGTATAAGGTCTAGTGCCTTCAGGATAATTATAACTTAAATCCACTCCTTGCATAATACCCGCAAAGTTATAAGGCAAGCAAATTCTATCCGGTGTAACAGAATGATTATGCACACATTTTACTTTAATCTTAGTGCCTTGCGGTGAATGAATCCACATCATATCTCCATCATTTATACCATATTTTAAGGCAAGTTCAGGGTGAACATTAGCAAACATTTCAGGTGTAATTGCAGCAAGATATTTACTAGTTCTCTCAAGCATACCTGCACCACTTAAATTTACTAAACGCATACTTGAAATGATAGTTGGAAACTCTTTGCTCCAATCTTTCTTTTGTTGCTCGCTGATAAATTTACTCTCAACTCTGAAGTTTTTCTCTTGATCGCCCCAAGTAGGATATTTTTTAACCAAATCCCAACGAGGTGAGTGAATAGGCTCTCTATGTAGTGGAATAGGATCTGCAAATTCCCAAACTTTCATTCTAGCTCTTGCATTACCTAAACAGCAAGCACTCTTTTCTCTACATTTTTCTAAAATAATACCTGAAATATCTGTACTCCAGCTAGCGCCCATTAATTCTTTTTCGCTATCACTTAGTTTGATATTAAATACTTTTTCAATATTTGCCTTAGTGATTTGTGGGTAACCACCTTTAACTTTACATCCTTTTGGAGTAAAGGCATCATCTGCTAATTGAGAATGTCCTTCATGCTCCAAACCAAAGCGGTTTCTAAAGCCCATACCGCCTTCTTCATAAGGCACATCAGTATTCCATAATATAGAAGTTCCCGGATGTTGTTCATCCCAACAAGGCCAAGGTAAGCCATAGTATTCGCCTTTAACTTCACCACCAAGACCTCTTTGAGTATCAGGATCAAAATGTTCCCAATTTTGTTGGTGTTTTCTTAAGCGTTCAGCTGAAATACCTCTTAAGCCTATACTTAAAAGACCATTACTCATTTCTCTTGTAGCATCATCAGGCCATATAAAATTATCATCATTATCATCTCTTGTTTGTACAAGCTTATGATCTTTCAATTCCATTTTCATACCGCGAGTGTATTCTTTATAAAAGCCGAATTTTTTAGCAAAAGCAAACATAATCTCTTGATCTTCTTTGCTTTCATAAATTGGTTTTACTACTTGAGAACGCCATTGCATAGCACGATTAGTCGCAGTGACATAACCTTCTGTTTCAAATTGAGTACAAGCAGGGATAATATAAATATCATCAGAACGATCTGCTAAAACTGCTACTTCATTTACAAAAGGTTCAGCGATTACAATCATATCAAGTTTTTTAAGCGCTTCTTGAATTTTTACCGTATGCGCCATAGAAGTAATACCCGTTCCTTGCACCCAAAGCACACGGATAGGTGAGTTAGAATAAGTTTTTTCTTCATGTAAAACGCCTTGCCACCATTTTGCTAGTGAAAAACCTTTTTCATGCATCCATTCTTTAGAATAAAATCTTGAATTTAAATATTCTCTATCTACATTCCAAAAATTAGCAAAATGATTCCACGCATTATCATCAAGCCCATAATAAGCTGGTAAAGTATCAGCCAAACAGCCCATATCAGTAGCACCTTGAACATTATCATGACCTCTAATGATGTTTGTTCCTGCACCTGGTTTGCCTATATTACCAAGAACGAGTTGTAAGATAGCTAGAATTCTTGTGTTGGAGCTACCTACCGAGTGTTGAGTAATACCTAAAGCCCAAAATAGCGTAGCAGGTTTGATTGTAGCTAACATTCTTGTGATTTTTTCAAGTTGAGCAGCTGGAACACCTGTTACATCTTCTACAACTTCAGGAGTCCATTTAACAGCCTCCGCTTTTATTTCTTCAACCCCATAAGTTCTAGTTTTGATTAATTCTTTATCTTCCCAACCGTTTTTGAAGATCAAATGAAGCATACCATAAACTAAAGCTATATCTGTACCTGGACGAATTCTTACATATTCATCAGCATGTACTGCAGTTTTTGTAAATACAGGATCTACAACTACCAATTTAGCATTATTACGATCTTTTGCTTGTAATAAGTGTTTAAATCCGATAGGATTTGCCACAGCAGTATTTGCACCAAAAATAATCATCATTTTTGAGTGTTTAGTCACATCACCAAAATGATTTGTCATAGCGCCATAACCCCATGTATTCGCCACACCGGCGACTGTTGCGCTGTGTCAAATTCTAGCAACGTGGTCTATATTGTTAGTACCCCAAAATGCTGCAAATTTTCTAAAATAATAAGCTTGTTGGTTATTAAATTTAGCCGAACCTAAAAACATAACACTATCAGGTCCATTTTCTTTACGGATTTCAAGCATTTTATCGCCAATTTCATTGATAGCTTGCTCCCAAGTTAAACGTACCCATTTGCCATTTTCTTTTTTCATAGGATATTTAATACGCTGCTTTGATTTAGTAAGATCGATTTGATCTATCCCTTTACAGCAGTGTGATCCTTGAGAAATAGGATGTTCTATAGCGTTTTCTTGACGCACCCAAACTCCATCTTGTACTTCTGCTTTAATTCCACAGCCTGCACTACAGATACTACAGATTGTTCTAACAATCTTAGAATCTGGATAAGGATTTGCTACTTCTTGTTCACTTGCAGCTCTAATAGCTTTGTTTTCACTACCAAAAGCCGCAGTTCCAAGACCAGCAATACCAGCAAGCTTAAGAAAATTTCTTCTTGCTAATGCCATCTTCTTCCTTTCTTAATTAATAAGCTATTTTGTAGTATTTTTCCCAATGCATAGTTTTTTTATAAAGCACTTCTTTTTTAGTACTTTTTCCTAAAACTACGGTATTTTGCTCTTGGTAATCATCTTTAGCTAAAGCATTCACACTTGCCCCAGCTACTACCCCTAAAGCACCAATTTTCAAAGATTTTTTTAAAAAATCCCTTCTTTGATTGGCCTCCATGTTCTCTCCTTTGAAATAAAAGTAAAGAATAACTATAAATACTTATTTTCAAAGTATTTATACACTTAACAAAATAAATTTTGCATATTTTCACTTAAGATTTTATTTAATTTCTATTTTCATAAAAAGATGATTTTGATAATATGTATTTTGGTAACAAAATACATATTAATTTCTATAATTTACTAAGTTCTTCTATATTTGTTTTGCTAAATTTAGTAGGAAGTCTTGGCTCATAAGGAAGTCTTTGTAAAGCCTCATCTGCTATACTTTTACCTTCTTTTTTTATAGGTGCTTGTACTTCCAAATAAGCTCTTTCATTTGCAAAAAAGACTTTCATAATATTGGCAATAGCAATGTAAAAATTTGAGTTTTTATGGATTTGTAATTTTTCTATAAACTCATCTATTACAGGGTTTATCACAAAACGAAATAATTGCTGTGCAACTTTTAAATCATGCTCAATAATACTTGCCATAAAAGCAAACAAAAAGCCAAATTCATCTTCACTTTGCCTACAATCTTCTTTTTTTCTAAATTTGGTTTTTCTAATGATTTCACAGGCTTGAAGCTTCATTTTGCCATCATCTCTACCCTCATCATAAAAAGAAGCACTAATAGGCACATTCACATAAGAAAAATCAAAAAACACTCCATTTTGTTCTTCTTTAAAACTTGCAAAATCACATGCGCTAAGTTTTTCAAAATCAGACTTTAAACTATCATCTAAAGGACTTTGAGCTAAAACTAAAACTTGCTCATGCCAAATTTTAAACTCATTTTCATCGATAAAA
This sequence comes from Campylobacter sp. IFREMER_LSEM_CL1097, assembly GCF_025772225.1. NCBI lineage: Bacteria > Pseudomonadati > Campylobacterota > Epsilonproteobacteria > Campylobacterales > Campylobacteraceae > Campylobacter > Campylobacter sp. IFREMER_LSEM_CL1097. The sequence continues at coordinate 82,749 of NZ_JAKMRT010000005.1, forward strand.
TTAAAAGCTTTTGAAAAAAATTCATAAAAATATTTACGCGAAAGATCAATATCTTGTATCATTAATTTTCCTTGTTATTTTTATTTGATTATAACAAGGAAAATTTAAAAAAATCAAGTGAGATTTTAAAATTTTGTTTTAGAATCATAAGTAAACGATGGATTGATTTGTTTTTTATCGCTTAATTCTTTATACCAATAAGAATGTAAAATATAAACTTCCTCTTCTTCTTTATAGCCACTAATCATAGAGTGGATACTTCCTTTAATAGCAAATACGGCCATATAAATATGAATAGCAAAAAATACCGCACATAAAATACCCAAAATATTATGGATGATAGCTGAAGCTCTTAAAATATCTATATGAGAAATTCCAAAAATAGATTGCAAAGAAGTAGAATTAAAATCAAGGAAAAACATAAACGCACCAGTGATTATCATCAAAAAGCCACCAAAAACAGCTATATAATACCAAGATTTTTGACCAAAATTAAACTTGCCAGCAGGCACAGGTTTTTTCTCTTTGCTTAAATATCCACCAACCATCATCATCCATCTTAAATCATAACTTGCAGGAAGCATTCTTTTAATCCAACATAAAAGCATAGGAATGATAGAAATGATAAAGAAAATAGTAGCAATGCCATGTAAGTTTTTACACATTCTTACAAAAAATCCACCACCAAAATATGATCCAAAAATCATAATAAGACCGGTTGGCACAAGGATAATCCAAGAAATTGCTGCTACAAAATGAAACAATCTTTCAAATACCGAAAAGGCATAAATTTTCTTACCATCATGAGAAAATTTCTTTGGACCTATGACCATATAATGCAATGCAAAAGCTGAAATTACCACTATAAGTATAATCAAAACAGCACTTGCAATATATTCACCTTGTAGTTTAGTCCACAAAGCACCAAAATTTTGATAACTTTCTATATTCATCACTCTTTGCACATCCCAAATTTGAGTATTTTTAACTTCAAAATTTTCTTGAGCAAATAGAAAGTTAAAACAAGCTAAAAGAGCTAGTATAACCCTATGCATAAATTACTCCTAAACATTACACGCTAGAAAAAGCTTAGCGTTGTAGTTTTGTTAATTTTCAGTTTCCATTTTTATTTTAAAAAAAGTTTTATTTAAAAAACATAAATTTGCAAAAAACTACAAAAAAACTCAATTTTTAGTTTCTTTTTGAATAATTTTCATAGCCAAATTCTCTTACCATAGATAAATTTTCCTTCTTATCCAAGAACATTAAATTTGGAAGTCTTACTCCATTAAAAGTGGTGTTTTTAACTATGGAATAATGGATTTGATCTAAAAATACTATTTTTTGCCCTATTTTTAACTCTTGATTAAAAGCATACTCACCCATGATATCCCCTGCTAGGCAAGTATTACCACCAAGTAAATAAGCAAATTCATTTTCTTTTAACTCGCTGTAATTTTGTCCATCACGGCTTGATAAAATTCTAGCATTTAAAACCTCGCTTGTATAAGGCATGATGATAGTATCTGGCATATGAGCTTCGCTTGAAGTATCTAAAATAGCTATTTTTTTCTCATTTTCTACTATGTCTATCACACTTGCAACTAAAGTTCCACACTGCCAACCCACAGCCTCACCTGGCTCAAGATACACTTGCACCCCGTATTTATCGCTAAATTTTTTACAAAGATCAATTAGTTTTTGCGTGTCATAACCTTCTTTGGTAATATGATGACCTCCACCAAAATTAACCCATTTCATATTTTTAATAAATTTTGAAAATTTAGCTTCAAAAGCATTTAACACAAGCTCTAAAGAATGCGCACTTTCTTCACACAAAGCATGAAAATGAAGCCCACTTAAGGCACTTAAATCTTCATTTTCAAAATCAATCGCACGAATTCCTAATCTTGAAAATCTACCACAAGGATTATAAAGTTCTTTTGGAGCCACTGAAAGCTCTGGATTGCAACGCAAACCAAGAGACTTGTGGCTTGCTTTATCTTTAAATTTTTTAAACTGATTAAAAGAGTTAAATACTATATGATGTGAAAGATCTATGATTTCATCTATTTCATCCTCTTTAAAAGCAGGTGAAAAAGTATGAATTTCTTTATCCATATATTCTTTTGCAAATTTAGCTTCCCAAAGCCCACTGCAAGTACAGCCTGATAGATACTCACCCGCTATATCCATAGCACCTGAAAAAGCAAAACCCTTTAGCGCAAGCAAAACTTTTGCTCCACTTTGCTCACTTACTTTAGCCAAAAGTTCACAATTTTTTCTAAGTTTATCTTCTTCTAAAATATAAGCAGGGGTTTGAAAGTCTTTATCTAGATGATTTTTAATTAGCATTATTTATCCTTAATTTTTGATTTAAAACCACTTGTATAACAAATCATATTAAAATTATATCTTGTTTTTATAATTTACAATCATTAATCAAATAATAGCTATAATCAAAATCCAAATCAAAATTAATTTAGGAGTAAAAATTTAATGGACAGAAGGTTATTTTTAAAATTTAATGCTTTAGGTTTAGCAAGTATTAGCAGTGCTTATGCAATGGGAGATCATTCTCATCACAATATGCACTCAAAACATACACAAAAAGACACAAAAGAAATCAATACTTCTTTTATAAAACTAGAAAATCCAAACATTAAATTACTAGATGAAAAAGACTTTCCTAGCGGAGGAACATTAGCAAATTTAAAACTTCTAAAAAATACAAGTGCAAAGAAAAATTTCTTTAGATCAAGTATAGAAATCAAAGAAAGTCAAATAGAACTTGTTAAAGGTAAAAAAACAAAATGCTTTACTTACAATGGCTCTATACCTGGACCTAAAATAGAAGTTTATGAAGGTGACACTGTAGAAATTTTGGTAAAAAATAGCTTAAAAGAACCAACTACTATCCACTGGCATGGACTTGACATACCACCTGAGCAAGATGGTAACCCACATGATCCTATCATGCCTGGTAGAGAAAGAATTTATCGCTTTAAACTTGGAGAAAATTCAGCAGGAACCTATTGGTATCATCCACACCCACACTACACCACAGCAAAGCAAGTTTATAAAGGCTTAGCAGGGGTATTTGTAGTAAAAGCTAGAAAAGATGCGCTGTCGCATTTACAAGAACAAGATTGGGTGATTAGTGATTTGCGTTTAGATGAAAACGCACAAATTCCTGATAATAATTTATTTGATTGGCTAAATGGTAGAGAAGGAAATTTAGTTCTTATCAATGGACAATTAAAGCCAAAAATAACGCTTGACAAAGCTCAAAGAATTCGTATTTATAATTTTTGTGCGGCAAGATATTTAAATTTACGCATTAAAGGTGCTAAATTTATTTTAGTAGGAACCGATGGAGGGCTTATAGAAAAAGGTGTTGAATTAGATGAGTTATTTTTAAGTCCTGCTTCAAGAGTAGAAGTATTAATCAAAGCAAATAAAGGTAATTTTAAACTTGAAAGTACTTATTATGACCGCGATAAAATGCTTGTTAAAGAAGAACCTTACACTCTTATGTTAGCTGATCTTAAAGTAGAAAAAACTATAGAAAACATACCGGAGAAATTACGCGAATTTCCACCTTTAAAAGAAGCTACAAGCTTTAAAGAAGTGATTATGAGTGAAGATCACATGCAAATGCATGGTATTAGTAAAAAAAGTGAAGAAGAAATCAAAAAAAGCCTTGCTTCTATGTTTTTAATCAATGGTAAAACATTTGATATGAATAGAACGGATTTAACCTCAAAATTAAATGAAGTAGAAGAATGGGTAGTAAAAAACAAATCACATATGGATCATCCTTTCCATATACACGGAACACAATTTGAACTCATATCTTCTAAATTTAAGGGTAAAATAACAAAAGCAAAATTCAGAGCATTGCAAGATACGATTAATGTAAGACCTGGGGAAGAATTAAGACTTAGAATGAGTCAAAAATTTACCGGTATTAGAATGTTTCACTGCCATATTTTAGAGCATGAAGATCTTGGAATGATGGGAATTTTAGAAATAAAAGAATAAAGGTAAAAAAATGGTAAAAGTTGAATTTCTAGGGCCAATTAACAAAGAAAGCTTAGAACTAAATGTAAGCAATCTTAAAGAATTAAAAGCAATTTTAGGACAAGATGAAAGCTTAAAAGAATGGCTTGAGCTTTGTGCAGTTGCCTTAAACGATGAAATGGTTTTTAATGATGAAACTACCTTAAAAGATGGGGATAAAATATGCCTACTTCCGCCGGTTTGTGGAGGATGAGTTATGTTTGAATTACATCAAGGAGCCTTAGAAATTCCTAGCATTTATGCTAGATGGTATGAATATGCTAAAGACAAAAACTGCGGAGCTTTGATCACATTTTGCGGTATAATGAGGGCTGAAGATGATATTGAGGCTTTGAGTTTTGATATATATGAGCCTTTATTAAAAACTTGGTTTGAAAAGTGGTGCCAAAAACTTGCAAATGAAAATGTAAGCTTGATGTTTGCTCACTCTATCGGCGAAGTTAAGGTGCATGAGAGTTCTTATTTTGCTGGGGTTTTAAGCAAGCAAAGAAAATTAGGACTTAAGCTGATTAATGATTTTGTAGAAGATTTCAAAGCAAGTGCGCCTATATGGAAATATGATATCATTAATGGTGAAAAAATTTATGCCAAAGAACGCTCTTTGAAACTTCAAGGAGCAGGAATTTTAAGCACTAAGGACTAAAATGCTAACTTCTTATAGCCAAAGTTTAGACATACTTCATTCACACATACAAGCATATGAAAAAATAGAAAACATCGCCTTAACACTGTGCTTAGATAGAATTTTAGCCATAGACATCAAAGCTTCTACTAACAACCCTCAATTTCCCACTGCTTCTATGGATGGCTATGCGATCAAATTTAGCGAACAAGATGAGCCTTTGTCTATCATAGGTGAAGTACCTGCGGGAGTTTTTCCAAGCTTTAAAATACAAAATAAAGAATGTGTTAAAACCTTTACAGGCTCTTTGATGAGTGAAGGTTGTGATACCTTAGTGCCTGTGGAAAAAGTTGAAGTTAAAAATGATGTGATTTATATAAAAGAAAAAGTTCCACAAGGCTTTGCTGTGAGAAAGGTGGGCGAGAGCTACACCGAGGGCGAAATTTTACTCACAAAAGGCACAAAGCTAGGCTATAGCGAGATAGCACTTTTAGCTGAGCTTGGATATTTTCACATTAGTGTTTTTGCTAAACCTATCATAGGCGTGCTAAGTAGTGGAAGTGAGATCAAAGACTTAGGCGAAAGCTTAGAACACCCCGCACAAATTCGCTCATCAAACCATGTAGCCATAGCTAATATGGCAAAAAAACTTGGTGCTGAAGCTAGAATTTTTCCACTTTTAAAAGATGATATGCAAAAAACTCCAAGTGTTTTAAAACAAGCACTTAATGCGTGTGATATTTTAGTTACCACTGGTGGAGTTTCCATGGGGGATTTTGACTTTTTAAAGCAAGCTGTTAAAGAGTATGAAGTCATCTTAGATAAAGTCGATGTAAAACCTGGCAAACACATCAAAATAGCCAAATTTGAAGATAAATTCATCTTTGCTCTACCGGGTTTTCCATACTCGGCTATGGTGATGTTTAATTTATATGTAAGAGAACTTTTAAATGCTTGGCTTTTACAAGAAAAAGACTATATATTTAAAGCATTTGCAAATACTGACTATAAGAAAAAAAGTTCGCATTTAGAATTTGTAGCTTGTAATGTGGAATTTAAAGATGGAAAAATTTATGCCAATTTAAAAGGCAAAAAACAAGGCTCAAGTGCTATCATCAACAACCTTAACCACAAGGCTGCACTTATGATAGCACATGATGATATAAAAGAAAATGATTTGGTTGATATAATTTTTATGCCTTGATTTACGCTGGATGAGAGCTTATGCGTTGTCCTTTTTCATCATAAGTTACAATCCAACTACCTTCTTTTATACTAACACTAGAACCTGTAAATCCTATCAAAGTATCACCTTTGTTTGTATTTACTGGCTTACTATAAAGCCTCCTATTTCCATCATAAACTTCTACCCACGAACCACTAACTTTAGCCAAAGTAATAGCCATTTTTTCTCCTTTAATTAAAATCGAAGGACGATAATATCAAAAAAAAAAAAAAACGCAAGAGCCAATTAGTCATTTTTAAAAATTGATGATTTAAAGCAAAATTTAACAAGGATATAAAATAGATAAAAAATTAAATGATTTTTTTAAATTAAGAAAAGAATTTTATACTTTCTTTGATGAACACATACCAAAAATGGAAAAAGTTGATATTTTTGATTTTTCTAAAGCAAAAACTATGGGATGCAAAGGAAGTTTATAATCATTTTATAAATCGACTATGCTATAAAAAAATGCTCGCTTGATATTTATAGAGCTTTTGATATTAGCTATAACAAAGATATAAAAAAATTTTAATGACAAGGTATAAATTTTTAACTTTTATTAAATTTTAAAAAAGATTTTTTAATCTTGATTTTTAATAAATTCGCTTTTATTAAATTCTTTAAAATTATACCAAGCTAAGACATTATAAACAAATCCTATAACAAAAAATACAAATCCTATTAAAATAGGCAATGTTAAAAAACCATAAAAATACATTTTACAAACTTTTATAAAATAAAACTGATTAGCTACTCTAGCTATCTCATAAAAAATTCTTTTTAAGAATTTAAAATATAGCAAACAAAATAAAATATGTATAGCCAACAAAAACGGAGTAAAAAACATTAATAAAAAATATTCTTCATTTAAAAAAACATAATAAAAAAATAAAATCATAAAATAAAGTAAAATAAAATAAAAAAATAAAATAAAAAGTGTTATAAAATAATTCTTGAATAAATTCTTAGCACTAGTATAAGTTTTTAATTGATATAAAACTATCATATATAATGTCGCGCTAATTACACTTAAAAAACCCATATAAGGCATAAAAGAACATAAATAAAAAGTTAAATAAAAAAGGGCTATAACCCTCACATTTTTAGATTTCTTTTTTATATCTATCATTTATTACCTCTTAAACTAGCTTGAATTTTTTCAAAAAGCATTTTTGCTTGTTTTTGATTTTGCTCTAACTCGCTTAAAATTTCCTCTACTTCACGCAAAGTTTTTTCTTCTTTTACGTTTGGGTTTTTAGCACTTAAATCATAATTTCTTTCTTCAAGTTCTTTTTTACTTACCAAATAAGAATTAGCCGTGATTTTTCTTTCTTTATAACATTTTAAAAATTCTTGCAAATGCGTGTATTCTAAAGGTTTGTTTTTAGTCAATTTAAAAGGTGGCACAAGCTCATAGTAATATACACTTTCATCATTTTCACCACAAATACTTCTTTGTCCTTTAGAAAAAAAAAGCACATTAGTTTTTACCGCACTATAAGGCAAAAACACCCCACTTGGCAAGCTTAAAACACATTCAAGATTAAAATTTTCTAGCAAGTCTTTTTTTACACTCACAAAGGCATTTGAATTTTGAAAAAGCACTCCTTCAGGCACTACTATGGCACACCTTCCATTGTTTTTCAAAGACTTTAAAATATGTTGTAAAAACAAAAGCTCAGTAGCGTTTGATTTTACAGGAAAGTTATTTTGAATTTGATCTTTTTCTTTACCACCAAAAGGAGGATTTGCCAAAATCACTTCGTATTTTTCATTTTCAGTTATGTCTGTGATTTTTTTATTTAGAGTATTGGTTTTGATGATATTTGGGGACTTAACCTCATGTAAAATCATATTCATCACACCCATTGCATAACTAAGTGGAGTTTTTTCTTTACCGAACAAGGCATCATTTTGTAAAAATTCAAGTTCTTCCACACTCAAATTTGCTTTTTTCTTTTTTGCCCTATCTTCATAAAGAATATGCAAAAAACTCTCTACTAAAAACCCACAACTCCCACACGCAGGATCATAAATTCTCTCTTTTGCTTTAGGGTCTAGCACCTCCACCATGGCTCTAACCAAAGGTCTTGGGGTATAAAACTCCCCACTATTTCCCCCATCGCTTCCCATGTCTTTTAAAAGCTTTTCATAAACCTCACCTAAAGCAAATACATCACTTTCTTTGCTAAAACTTAGCTCATCGACTAAATTTATAACTTCTCTTAAAGTATGGCCATTAGCTATGCGGTTGTCTATAAATTCAAAAATTCCACCTATCTTATACTCTATGCTTTTGAAATTTTCATTATCTTTAAAACTTTTTAGGTATGGAAAAAGCTCATCATTCACAAAGCTTAGCAAATCACTTCCACTTAAAGCATTTTTTACATCAAGCTTTCCTTCGCTTGTTTTAGGTGCTGCCCAAGCTCTCCAACTGAATTTTTCTTGCAAAATAGCCTTATAAGGCTTTTCATCTAACTCAGCTTCTAGCTTTAGCTCTTCTTCATAATCATCTAAAAATTTCAAAAAAAGCACCCAACTAATCTGCTCACTATAATGCATAGCACCGCTTATGCCATCATCTCTTCTTAGAATATCTGTGATTTTATCGATTTTACCTTGCATTTAAAAAATTCCCTTTCTAAAAAGTCTTAAAAGTTCTATATTAATATAATAATTATTTCTACCCATTTTAATGCACTCTAGCACCCCTAAATTTTCACAAATTTTAAGGTATTTTGAGGCACTTTGCCTAGAAATATCTAATTTATTTATCAAAAAGTCTATCTTTGTATAAGGATGAGAAAACAAAAGCTCCACAAAGTCTTTGCTGTAAAAATTCGTTTTATTTTGCAAAATTTCACCTACATTAGACATCATTTTTTCTATTATAGTAATGGTTTTTATCGTTTTTATAGCAGTTTGCTCTACACCTTTGAGTATATATTCTATCCATTCTAAAATTGCACCTTCATCACGTACTTTTTGTAAAAGATTGTAATACTCTTCTTTGTTATTTACTATATAAGCGCTTAAATACAAGATAGGCAAATCAAGCAAGCCTTTATAAACTAAATAAAGTATATTGATAATCCTGCCTGTTCTACCATTACCATCGTAAAATGGATGTATGCTTTCAAACTGATAATGAATGATTGCCATTTTTACCAAAAAATCAAGTTCATCTAAAGTATCATCGTTGATGTATCGCTCCAAATTTCCCATAAGTTCTTGTATATCACTAGGATTTTGCGGGGGTGTGTGTTTGATTTCTCCTGTGGTAGGATTTATCAGCGTAGTTCCGCTTTGTTTTCTAAAACCTGCATTATTTCTTTCTAGTCTTTTTTGAATTTCTAAAATATGTGCATTTCTTAATAATTGCTCTTTTTTTAAAAGCTCATATCCTTTTTTTAAAGCATTTTCATAGTCTTTTACTTCTTTTACCGCTCTTGTAAGTTTACTTTCATCGATTTGAGATAAAAAAAGTTCATCGTGAGTGGTAATAATATTTTCTATCTCGCTAGAATCTTTAGCTTCTTGCAAGATCAAAGCATTGATTAATATATTTGGATTAGGCATGCTTTTGCTAAATCCATTTAACTCCGCTAATTTTCTCGAAGCCCTAATGATGAGACCATAAATATTTGCATTTAATTCTATATCTAAAGGAAGTTTTGGTGGTATGAATTCTTTCATAATTTTTCCATATGTTAAAATTTTTTTAAAATTTTTAACATTATAAAAAAATATGTTAAAAAAATCAAAAATTTTTAACATATCTAGTCTTTATGTTAAAATTTGATAAAAATTTTAACATTTATAATCTTCCTTGAAAAGCTTTATCTAGCAAGGATTTTTTAAGCTCTTGTAGATTTTTTATCTGTGCTTGATAGTTTTGCTTTAAATTTTTTACATGAGAAGAAAGCTCATCTAAATGCGAAGCGATTTGCTCTTGTTCTTTGAGTGGGGGTAGTGGGATTTGTAGAGATTTGATAAAGTCTACTGATACACCCTTGACAGTAGCACCTATACCGTTTTCTATTAAAAAATCTTTGTTTTTCTTAAAAAAATAAAATAAATATTTTTTATTCAGTGATTTGTGTGGTAATATTCCCTTTAAGTCTTGATTAATAGCTAAAGTGTCTTTTACTAAACAAACTTTCCCTAATCCAACCCTAGTTGCAATTAATATAAAATCCTGATTAATAATATTTGTAGAACTATTGTCTAAGCCTAAGTTTGTAATACGAAATTCTGTATCTTCAATAGTTTCTGTATTCATGTCTCTTACAGTAGCCCATTTAATCGTTCCATTTTCCCAATATTGTTTTATTTGTTTCGATGGAGTGCCGCCACCTATAATTTCGCAAATCTCCCCTAAGCTTTTCCATTCCCAACCTTGCGGGAGTTTGTAGTTTTCCTTAGTATTATCCTTTAAAGGGTTAAAAGCTTTTTGCAAGGCACTTTGCATTAACTCATCTAAATTTAGTAAATTCTGCTCTAAGATTTTTATACTCTCATCTATCTTTGCAAAACTTTCATCTAAAATCCCCACTATCCTTTCTTGCTCTTTGAGCGGCGGCAACGGAATTTGAAATTTCTCTAAATCTACAAACCTTAAATTATTTATGTTAGAACCTTTAGAAATATTGAAAATATAATTTTTATAAGAATCGCTTCTTAAATAATAAGCTATAAATTTATGGCAAATATTTAGATTGATAATTCTAAATAATCCACAAAAAGCCCCAAAAGTAAAATCATTTAAATTGTTTAAAAGTATATTTTTGCCTACAATATGTTTGCTACCGCTACTCATTGCAAATAATATATCATTGTTTTGAATAATCTTATCAACTACTAATTCTTTGGGAATGATTTGTAGTTCATCTAAATTCAATTCATTTTGAATATTATTTGCTCTTAACAAATAAACAGATTTTTCATTCTTTGTGGATAATAGTTGCTCTTTTTTGTAAGAAACGCCCCTTATAAAAAAACCTATCTCACCAAGCTTTTTAACTTCCCAACCCTGCGGTAATTTTATCATTATTTTTTTACCTTGCTTTTCAAAAAATTAAACATCGTTACTATATCTTCTGAAATTTCTTCTTTTGGAATACTAAAAATAACTTGTCTCATTTTGTTTATATCATCTCCATTATCATCACTATACAATCCTTGAATAATATCCTTGCAATCTAATTCTTTTAAAGAATTAATATTATCCAAGTTATCATCTTTTTTTATATGATCATTTTTAGCTAGATTATCATTATTTATCAAATTTAAAACATTGTATTTTTCTAGCATAGTATATGAGAGTAAATAATTTTCTATTTCTCTTCTTTTCCAGACTCTCAAATAAAAACAATTTGCATAATCATTAAGACTTTTTAGGAGTGATTTTAAGCCAGATGGTTTTAATTCGTTATCTATTGAACTTAATATATAATTATCCTTATCACATATTATAAAAATATTTTTACTATTAAAATGTTTATTTTCTAATATTTTAATATAATCCTTACACCATTCAAGTTTTTTATTTCCAATAGTATCAGTATTTCTACTATATCCAGAAGGACACTTAAAAGGTTGTATTTGATTTAATATTTTCAAATCATCTTCATTATCAATTTTAATTTCACATAACATTTTAAAAATCTCCCAATCATTCAAATCATCTATCAAAACAATATTTTCACATTTTGATGCTATTTGATATTGATACATTTTATTTGATGTGAAATTATCTAGCCTTTTGCATAATTCATTAAAAATATCTTTACTTTGTAATTTTCCATTGTCAACCAAATAAATATCTTCTATATTTTTTCTCACAATACTTTCTGTAATATGTGATGTAGATATACAATAACCTTTAATGTCTTCCAATCGACTCCATAATTTTTCAATATTTTTATAATGTACATGTGAATCAATCTCATCAAATAAAAAAAGAGTATTTTCTTTATCGAAAATATCTAAAATAGCATAAATAGCTAAAAGCTGATACTCGCCATCACTTAAATCATCAAATTTAAGGTCGTTATCCAAAGTAAGTGTTACTGTGTTTATATCAATATTTCTATCATTTTGAGTTGCATTACTTAAAAAAGTAAAAATTTCAGAGCTATCTTTGCCAAAAATTTCATTAGCTTGATTTATGGAAAAATTTATACCTCGCTTTATTATAGGATAAGGTTCACTATTGAAATCTTCATAGTAATGTTGATCAAATTTTTTTCAGCTATCTTCTCTAGTATTTTATAATCTATAGTATCTCTTATAATTCTTTTTACAACGCCTTTTGCTTCTTGCATCAATTCAATTTCAAGTCTTCGAATATAATCAGATAGAATTCTGAATTTAAAATATAAACTTATATTCTCAATATTTATATTTTTTTCCATTAAAAAGCTTTTTACCAAAGAGTCTTGCTTTGTAGAGATGGAAAAAAATACTAATAAAATTATCCAATTTTTATCAAAATAAAAAGAATGAACAACTTTTCGATTATTATCGTAGTTCTTTTTATTTCGCATCTTTTCTTTTTTATGTTTTTTAAAAATTTCAGTAAATTTTTCATTTTGTCCAGAAGAAAAACAAATCACATTAAAATTGTCATCTTGTATATATTTTTCAAAAATAGATTCTAGAATTCTTGACTTCCCACAACCATTTTCACCAACTAGCAAAATATTTGCACTATTTTCCAAATCTATATGCTGCGAAACTATACCTTTATACTCACCTATTTCTATTCTTTTATCCTGCATAAATCTCCCTTTGTAAATCATCAATGCATTGTTTTAAATTTTCCATACCTTCAAATTCACTCACTAGCTCTTTTACACTACCTAAAGAGCTAAGATCTATAAGTGTTTTTAACCCACTATCAAAGTCTTTTATACCATACTCTTGATACCTATCTAGTAAAAATTCCACAAGCTTTAAGGCTTTTTCTTTTTGGAAGCGTTTTAAAAATGCACTATTTTTTACATTTAGCACGCGTTCATGGCGTGTTTTTATCTCGCTGTTAAAGCTTAAGTGTGCTAACACATCATACACATCGCAGTCTTTTTGCTCAAAAATCACTGTCAATTCTTCCAAAACCTGCTCGCTTATGCGGTCTTTTTCAAGTTTTTGTAAAAATTCTTTCCTACTTGCTTGGTTACTCCAAATCTCGCGTAACTTTACTTCATCATCATAAAATTCTGCTAGCTTTCCTACTAAAAATTCCAAAAATTCTTTTGTGCTAAGTGGCTTGTCGCTATCTCCTATGTAGCTTGTCGTTATATCAAGCACTTTTAGTTTTGTGCCTTTTAAATGCACAGTGACTTCTTTTTGCTTGGTTGCTTCTTTAGGGTTGCTTTGCTCTCTTTTGTTTTGTATAGTTTTTACCTCGGTTTTTTCTTCATCTTTGATCTGCTCGCCATCCCATTTAGGATCATAAAAAAGTCTTGTTACTCCGGTAAAATCTAGTATAGTAAAAAAGTCTTTTCCCTCATACGCCCTAGTGCCTCTTCCGATGATTTGCTTAAATTCTATGATAGAACCTATATTTGCCAAAAGCACTATGTTGCGGACATTTCTAGCATCTACTCCTGTGGTTAGCATTTTAGAACTAGTGAGTATTACAGGATAGCTTTTGTCATTATCTTGAAACTGCTTTAAGTATTCAAGCCCTATTTTACCCTCATCACTTGTAACCCTCACGCAGTAGTCATCTCTTTTTACACTTTTAAATTTATCAATGGCTCTTTTTACTTCACTTGCATGAGCTTGGTTAGCACAAAAGATGATGGTTTTGTCCATAGGGTTGATGAGCTTTAAAATTTCTTTAGCTAGAAAATCGTTGTATTGAGGTAAGTGAATATTTCTTTCAAATTCATTGATCTTATAAAAGCCTTTTTCTAACTCACCTTCTATGATATCATCAGGGTTATACACATAGCCTTCACTAAGCGTAGTCGTAACACGCTTAACTTTATAAGGAGTTAAAAAGCCATCTTCTATGCCATCTTTAAGACTATACTCATACACACTCCCACCAAAATATCTATAAGTATCTACATTATCGCTTTTTTTAGGTGTAGCAGTAAGCCCTAAATGCGTAGCCGATGAAAAATACTCTAGCACCCCTACCCAGCTACCTTCTTCATTCGCTCCACCTCTGTGGCATTCATCGATGATGATAAGATCAAAAAAGTCTTTGGGGTATTGTAAGTAGAATTTGCTTTCTTGTTCTTCATTAGCATTTTCTTGTTCTTTTGAATTTGAAGCTAGACTTTGATAAATTCCAAAAAACACATTTGCACTTGTAGGCACTCTGCCATTATTTTTTCTCAACTCTTGCGCACTCACTGCCACGCAATCGCCCTCTATAGGATTAAACTCTCCTAAAGCTTGATCTCTTAAACTCACTCTATCACATAAAAATAATATCTTAGGTTTTTTGTCTTGATTTGTTTTATTCCACCTAGCTTCAAGCAAACGATAACACAAAGCAAAAGCTATGGTGGTTTTACCTGTACCTGTAGCAAGAGTGAGTAAAATTCTATTTTTACCGTTGATCAAAGCTTCTATGACTTTATCAACTGCGATCTTTTGATAATATCTTAATTCTTTTTGGGGTATGTATAATTCTCGCTGCGATAAAAGCTTGTGTTGCCATTCTTTTAAATTTCCATAAATCCTAGCAAAAAGCTCACTTGGAGTTGGAAATTTTTCTATGTACTCACCGCTTGAAGTTTTTAAGTTGTATTCGTAAATTTTATCGCCATTAGTGCTATATACAAATGCTACGTTTAAAATTCTGGCATATTCTATGCCTTGAGATAAGCCATCTAAAGGATCTTTGCTTTGTTTTTTAGCTTCTATGATAGCAAGATTATTGTTTTGAAATTTCAGCAAATAATCTGCAAATTTTCTTTCGCCTCTTTTATTTCCTATAAGCTTACGCCCATCAGTAAAATAATAATTTCTTATGATATTTTCTTCACTCCAAGAGCTAGCGTGAAGTTTTACATCTATGAGTTTAACTCTAGTATCATCTTCTGAAAAATGCTTAAGTTCCATGGCTTCCTTATGGATAAAAATTTAAATAATTATACCATAAAAATCAAACCAAAACCCACAAACTCACCTTGAGTATAGTATCTTACTTTATTTTCCCTATTGCAATAAAAACCTAGCTTTATTATAATTTCAAAAATCACAAAGGAGAGAAAATGGACTCAAAAATATTTTTAGAAAATGGTCGTGTTAAAAGTAAAGGTTATGCCATGCTTAGCAAGGATTCTAAATTTACACCTTTTGAATTTACACGCCATAAAGTAGGCAAAAACGATATCTTAATCGCTATCAAATACGCAGGAATTTGCCATAGCGACATACACACTGCAAGAAGCGAATGGGGTGAGGCAACCTACCCTTGCGTACCTGGCCATGAAATAGCAGGAGAAGTTATCGCGGTGGGTGAAAATGTGAGTAAATTTAAAGTAGGTGATTATGCTGGGGTTGGGTGCATGGTAAACTCATGCGGAGAGTGCGAAGCATGCAAAAAATCTCAAGAGCAATTTTGCGAAAATGGTAAAACCATCTACACTTATAACTGCAAAGATGTATTTCATGATAATGAAAACACCTATGGAGGCTACTCAAACAACATCGTAGTAAGTGAAAAATTTGCTATCAATGTGCCAAAAAATGCACCGCTTGACAAAGTGGCGCCTTTGCTGTGTGCGGGTATTACTACCTATTCACCGCTTAAATTTTCAAACATCAAAGAAGGCTCAAGTGTAGCCGTAGCAGGATTTGGTGGACTTGGTATGATGGCAGTAAAATATGCTGTGAAAATGGGTGCAAAAGTAAGTGTTTTTGCAAGAAATGAAAATAAAAAAGCACAAGCTTTAGTTATGGGTGTGAGTAATTTTTATACTAGTACAGATAAAAGTGTGGTGAAAGAAAGATTTGACCTCATCATCTCTACCATACCAACCCTTTATGATCCGCTAGCTTATATGGATTTATTAAAATTTGGTGGTGAGATGGCTATAGTAGGATTACCTCCACATGAAGTAAGTCCTAGCATTAACATCATTCACTTTGTACATAAAGCAGGTAAAAAAGTATATGGCTCGCTTATTGGGGGCATTAAAGAAACTCAAGAAATGCTTGATTTTTCTTTAGAACATGGAATTTATCCTGAAATTGAACTCATCAAACCAAGCGAGATTGACAAAGCTTATGAAAATCTCACTTCAGGAAAAGCCAAATTCCGCTATGTAATCGATATGAGCGCAGAGGATTAATACTCATCAAAAATCACATCGCTAGTGTCAAAACCTCTTTGCTTGGCTATTTCAAGCAAAGAATTTATTTGCTCTTTTGCTAAAATCTCTCTTGATAAAATCCATAAATATTTTTTATCAGGACTACCTACAATAGAAACTTGATAATTTGTGTCAATGTAAACAATCTCATAATTTGGCTTGTTAAAAACATTCATAAAAATACTAAATTTAACTGCCAAAGATCTTGGAGATTTTACCCTAGCTTTGCCATTTGCCTGAGAGATTTCTCCATTTTCTTTAGTGCATATATTTTTGACTTTGATTATAGGCGTAGAGCCTTCATACTCTAGCTCATATTCTGCCTTAGCACTTTTGCAAGTTTTTTGAAAAAACGCAGGTTTTCTAGCCATTTCTAACCATGTACCCATGTATTTTTCTAAATTTATACCATCTAATAATTCTATCATTTTTCTTCCTTTTGATTTGCCTCGCCCCAATCACACATCGCTTGTAAAATAGGAATTAAACTTTGACCTTTTTTAGCAAGGCGGTATTCTACTTTTGGAGGGATTTGTGGGTATTCTTTACGCGTGATTAAATCATCATTTTCAAGCTCTCTTAAAGTATGTGTTAAGGTCTTAAAAGAAATATTACCAAGATATCTTTTAAGTTCATTATATCTTACAACTTCATAACGAAATAAACAATATAAAACACTCATCTTATACTTCCCCGAAATCAAAGATAAAGTATAATTAAATCCGCATTCCGTAAAATCGCACTTTTCTTCCATATACTTTCCTTTTATATAGTATCTTACATAAATTTCAGTATTGAAATAAAATTATAGTTAAATTATAATTTTAAAAACATAAAAGGATAAAATATGCAAAAAGTATTATTATTAAATGGTGCAAAAGAATTTGGACACTCCAAAGGAAGACTAAACACAAGCTTGCATGAGCTTGCACTTAAGACTTTACAAGAGCTTGATTTACAAACTCAACAAACACACATAGATCAAGGCTATAACACAAACGATGAGGTAGAAAAAATTCTAAATGCTGATGTTTTGATTTGGCAAATGCCTGGTTGGTGGATGGGAGAGCCTTGGATAGTGAAAAAATACATTGACGATGTTTTCACAGCAGGACATGGAGTATTTTATAAAAACGATGGTAGAAGTCATAATGAACCTACTAAGAATTATGGCACAGGTGGGCTTTTAAAAAATAAAAAATACATGCTTTCGCTAACTTGGAATGCTCCAATGCAAGCTTTTGATGATGAGAATGAATTCTTTAATGGAGCCGGAGTTGATGGAGTGTATTTACACTTTCACAAAGCACATGAGTTTTTAGGAATGAGTGCTTTGCCTACTTTCATAGCAAATGATGTAATCAAAAATCCTCAAGTACAAGAATATTTCACAAATTATAAAGCGCACTTAGAAAAAATTTTTAAAGCTTAGAAATTTGGGATTTGATGCTAGAAATCATTGATTTTTTAGCCTCAAATTCACTTTTTAAATTCAAAATAATCTGTCTTTTAGTCTCAATAAAATCAACAAAACTTTGCATATAATTTTTATAAATTTTTAAAACTACAGGCTTATTTAAAAGCAAATCTTCAAATTCATATACATTAAGCTCGGTTAATACTCTTTGATGTACTTCACTTGCTTTAGGATGATACAAGCTAAACTCAGTGCTATCAAGCTCGTAAAATTCTTTACTTGCATTCATTTTATTGCTAAAAAATCCCAAAGTAAGTTTAGTAGCACTTTCATAATTTGCCAAAGCCTTTAGATTAAGCTTTTCTAAAAATAAATCAAGTTCAAGTTGGCTTTTAAACAATAATTGTTTAAAATCTTTTAAAAAAAGTTCTTCACTAGCACTAGCAAAGCTTCTAAAACTAGCAAATTCTTTTTCACTTTCTAAGGCATTTTCTTTTTGTAAATTTGAAAATTGAGCCTTAAAAAGCAAAATTTGCTCTTCTAAATGAGTAAAAAATAAGGAAAAATCATCTTTAATTTGACTAAATTCTAAAGCGATTTCATTTTTTAATCTTTTAAATTCCTTATTCATTGCTTCAGAGTTATAAAACATAGCCAAAAATGCATCATCACTTGAAAGATATGGTGCTTTATAAACAACTTTTTCATAAAGATTTTTCTTAAATAAACCCTTAGCTTCTTTATAATAACTACTATCTTTTTCTTTGATAAATTTTAAAATTTCTTGAGCAATTTTTTCTCCAACAAGTTTTAATTTATCTAAACAATTATGATTTAAAATTTTGATTTTTTGCTCTAGTTTGCTTGCTTTGAAAGTTTGCAAAACAGTATTAAATTTAAGCTCTAATTGCTCTAGCGCATTTTGAAACAAATCATATTGATTTGACAAAAGTTCACATAAATTACTAAGTTTTTCTTTAATAAAATCTTTTTTAATGCACTCATAATCAAGTTTTTTTAAATACTCATAAAGTAAAGGTAAATTTGACTTTTGCAAATCAAATTTTGCCTCTTTGCATGAAATTGCGATGATTTTTTCAAAATACTTATCAAAAACTAAATGTGCATAATTTAAAACATTTTCTAGCTCATCTTGACTTAACTTATCTTTTTGATTAAGTACACAAATTCCACCACGCTCTAAAAGCTTAGTATTTGCCTTTATGGCTTCTTCTTCACTTTTTTTGCCTGCATTATCAATCAAACTAAGCCAAATAGCACTATGCATAAAAGAAAGCTCTTTAAAAGTAGTTAGCGTATCGGTGGTGTTTGCATTTAAACCCGGGGTATCTATAAGTGTGATATCTTTTAAAAGCTCAATAGGTGCAAAAAGGTGCAGACTTTTAGTTTCTTTTAGCTCATTTCTTTGATCACTAAATTTAGAAAGTTCGTCTATATCAACAATCTCATCACTGCCATCTTCATATTCAACTCTTAAAAAATACTCCTTAGCATAGCGTAAAAAAGTGGGCTTAAAAGTCACTGGCACCACGCCTGTTGGCAGGCATTCTTTTTGTAAAATTAAATTTAAAAGCGTAGATTTACCACTAGAAAATTGCCCTATAATAGCCACATTAATGGCTCTTTTATAGCTAGCTATAATCATTTCAAGATCTTTTAAAAAGACATCATTTAAATGCAAACTCGGTTCTAAAAATGCATTTTTGATTGCTAAAATTTTTCCTTCAAAACTATCATCAAAACTTTTACAATAAGCATTTTCATAAGCTTTTAAAAAATCATTAATCAAATCATTTTGCATTTAAAAGCTCCGTTTTTAAAGTCTTTAAACTTTGTAATTTTGTATTATTTTTTTCTAAAAGTTCTTTGGAGTTTTGCTCATTTTGTTCTATTTGTAAAATCAAGTCTTTTAAGTCTTTGATTTGTTCTTTTTGCTCTTTTTCATATAAATTTAAACTAAGCTCTAAATTAGCAAAAAATTCTTGATTATTTTTTAAATCTAGGGCGATTTTTTCTATATTAAATGTTTGTAATTTTTCTAAAATTTGATTTTCTAAAGAGCTTTCTAGTTTATAAATATCTTGCGTGGATTCTAAATTTTTTAAAAGCTCCGCTTTTAATGCCATAAAAAGATCATTGGTAAAAATGCTTTCTATTTTTGTTTCAACCTTACTTTTAAAATCATCACAATTTTGCTCTAAAATAGCTTTTAAAAAATCATATTTCACACTTAGAGTGTTTTTAAGCTCATTAATTTTATACTCACTTTGCTGTTTTAGCTCTCTTAAAAGATCAAAAATTCCATCTTTTAAAGTCGTATCAATGATAATATTTAGTCTTTGAGTGTTGTTTTTGATTTTATTATTTTGATTATATTTTAACTCATCTATAAGTTTTTCTTTTAATTTCTTAGCTAGTAAATGCAAAAGTGTTAAAATTTCTTGAGTATTTTCATCTTTTGTGTTAAAAATAGCACTTAGTTCTGCTTTTACTTGCATTAATTTTTCTTTTTTTGCTTTAAAATCGTTGATAATAGTTTGATTTTGCTTATCAAGCTCAAAGCTTTCATAATTTAGCATTTTATTAGAAAATTTAATTTTTTCTTCTATTTTTTCTAAATGTAATAATAATTCTTTTTTATAAGCACTTAGAGCAATTTTGTTTTTATCATATAAGCTTTTAGCTATAAGTTCTTCTAGTGTTAAAATATTACTTTGTTCTAAATTCCCACCTTTTTTTTGATAAAAATCATTAGCTAATTTTGAAGAAATACACACAAAATCTAAATTATCTAATAATTCTTGGCTAAGCTGCTTTTGTGCTAAATTTTCTTTGAGTTTATTTTTAGTATAGCTAATTACTTCTTGCAAGTCTTTTTGACTAAGCAAGTCAGCCTTAGTAAGCACAATCAAAAGCTTACTTACCCTTGAAGTTAGCAAACATTCTATAATAAAATCACAATCTTTTTGACTAAGACTTTGAGAAACATTCATAAGGTGGATTAAAAAATCAGCCTTGCTTATATACGCTTTTGTTAAAAGCTCTCTTTGGATAATAACATCATCAAGTCCTGGAGTATCAACTATACAAACATTATCTTTTAAAAAATCAAGCGATGCAAAAAGCTCTATTTTTTTAATAAGTGCTGAGATTTTGTTTTTTGCACTAGTGTAATTTTTTAATTCTTCAATTTTTATTTCTATATTTTTATTTTCTTTTTCAATATACTCATTTAGATTATAATTTTGCTCTAATTGTTTTATAAGCTCTTGCATATCTTGATTATCTTTAGAACTTTTTAAAATATCTTGCCATTCTTCATCATTCCAAAAATATATCTTAGCTTTTTGGTCTTTGCCGTATTTTAAAACACTCAAATTTGCAGTTTCAGGCACATTAGATACACCTAAAAAATCTTTTTTTAAAAGCGCATTTAGCATGCTTGATTTACCTGCATTTACCACACCCGTTACCGCGATAGAAAAATCAATATTACTAAATTTAACCAAAGCTTCTTGTAAGAGTTTTTGAGCTTTTTCATCCTCGCAAAGCTCTTGTAAGTTTTGATTAATGAGATCTAGTGTTTGATGTGAGTTTTTAACTTCTTGCTTGTAATCTTTTTGAATAACTTTTTGCCTAGATACAAAAGCACATATTAAAGTATTATTGGTGATTTTTTGAAGTTTTTCCAAAGCTTTTAAAAGCTCGTTTTTGTCTAAAATTCCCAAATTTAAAGCATTAATAAAACAAACCTGTGCATACTGTATACCATAAAGATCTAAGCGTAAATTTAAACTTTTCATCAAATTTTTAAATTCATTTAAAGCGCTAAATCTTTCATAATTATCAAGATTAGTACTTAAAAGAATTGCTGCTTTTTGAGCATCAATTAAACTTTCATCAAAAAGTGTATTTGTATCAAGATAAACACTATGATTTTGCCAAATTTGTTTTAGTAAGGTTTTAAGTGCCCCCTTTTCTTGGGGGCTAAGATTATTTGTTTCTTTGAGCGACAAGCTGTCTTCTCATATAAGCGATTTTGCTTTGTAAAGGTAGTTCTTTTGGACAATTATCTTCACATGCAAGCAAAGACATACATCCAAACACACCATCATCATCACCCACTAATTCATAAAAATCTTCTATAGTTCTGTGATCATGTGGATCTTGTAAATATCTAGCTGTTCTTAAAAGTCCAGTAGCTGCAATAAAGTCAGGTCTCATTAACTTAGTCGCACAAGAAGCAACACAAATTCCACACTCTATACAACGATCAAGTTCAAAAGTCTCATCAGCAACTTCTGGCTCAATACGCTCTTCAAGTTTAGAAATATCTGTTTCTTTTTCATTATGCACCCAACTTTCAACGCGTTTGCACATACCATCAAACCACTCACCTGTATTAACACTTAAATCTTTTATGTGTCTAAATGCAGGTAAAGGCATAAGCTCTATAACACCATCTGGATAGTCTTTTGTCAATGTTTTACAAGCAAGTTTTGGCTTACCATTGATCATCATAGCACAGCTTCCGCAAATCCCTGCTCTACATACAAAGTCAAAACTCAAATCCGCATCCATTTTTTCTCTGATTTGAGTTAAGCACACAAAAATCGTCATAAATGGAGTTTCTTCAAGCTCATAAGTAACAAAATGAGGCTTAGAAATTTTACTTAATGGATTATATTTAAATGCTCTTATTGTTAATTTTCTACTCATAATCAACTCCTATTCTTTGATTTGGTGCTTTAAATTTAGCTTGTAATTCATAAGGCATTAAAGCATGTTGAATTTCATATCTACCTTTGCCTTCTGCTTCCATTTTTTCACGGATCGCATCAACTTCAGCTTGGCGTTTTTCACTTAATGGGTTTTCAATGATATTTCCTTTAGCACCATAACCTCTAAATGCAGGTGGAATTTCCATTTTCATAATGTCAAGATCTTCATACTCAACTCTAGGCATACTTTCACCTTCTACCCAGTAAGTATTTGTTCTTTTCATCCAATTTAAGTCATCTCTTTTTGGATAATCTTCTCTATAATGAGCCCCACGGCTTTCTGTTCTTAAAAGCGCACCATAAGCAACACATAAAGCAATTTTTAGCATTCTTGGAACCCTGTAAGCTTCTTCAAGCTCTGGATTTGCACATTTTAATTCTTTATCATGCACTTTTAGATCAAGTGATTTATGATATAACTCTTCAAGTTCTTTAACCGCTTCTTCAAGACCTTGACCTGTTCTAAAGATAGCTACTTTTTCCCACATAATGTCTTTCATTCTGTTTTTGATTTCAAATACATCATGTTTTCCTTCTTTACTTACAAGAGATTTTAAATAATCATACTCTTTAGAAAGGAAAGATTTAACGATGTTTGTATCAATTTCTGAACCATTTTCTTTACAATATTGTGCAAAATAATCCCCTACGATCATACCTGCAACAACAGTTTCTGAACATGAATTTCCACCCAAGCGGTTAAATCCGTGCATGTCCCAACAAGCTGCCTCACCACATGCAAAAAGACCATTTAGCCATTGACTTTCACCGGTTGGTTTTGTTCTAATACCACCCATTGAGTAATGTTGCATAGGTAAAACTGGCGCCCAGCCTTTTGGACCCTCATCAGCAGGATCAATACCATTAAATGTTTTACAAATATCTTGAACATCACGAAGATTTTTTTCAACATGAGCACGACCAAGGATAGAAATATCAAGCCATAAATGATCTCCATAAGGGCTTTTTACCCCTTTTCCTTTTCTAATATGCTCCATCATTCTACGACTTACAACATCCCTACTTGCAAGTTCTTTTTTCTCAGGCTCATAATCAGGCATAAAGCGGTAACCATCAACATCTCTTAAGATACCACCATCACCTCTACAACCTTCAGTTAGCAAGATACCACTTGGCACGATTGGAGTTGGATGAAATTGCACTGCTTCCATATTTGAAAGTCTACAAAGTCCAGTTTCAAGTGCAATAGCAGCTCCTGTACCTTCACAAATAACAGCATTTGTAGTTTGTTTATAAATTCTACCATAACCACCTGTTGCAATCATAGTTCCTCTAGCAACATAAGCAATTAATTCTCCATTAGTTAAATCTCTAGCAATAGCTCCTAAACATTTTTTACCATCATGAATTAATCTTACTGCTTCCATTCTATCAATAATTTTAACTTGATGTTTAATCGCTTCATTTGCCACACCATATAACATACAATGCCCTGTTGCATCAGCTATATAACATGTTCTCCATTTTTTAGTACCACCAAAGTCTCTTGCATTTATAAGACCATGCGCTTCTTCTTTTTCTTCGATAGTAGTTTTTTGAGCGTTTATAACAACAGTTCTAGGTCCTTTTGTAACTCTAGTCCAAGGCACACCCCAAGCAGCAAGCTCACGAACCGCTTTTGGAGCAGTTTGCGCAAACATTCTAGCTACTTCTTGATCACAGCCCCAGTCAGATCCTTTTACTGTGTCAGCAAAATGCACATCTTCATTATCACCTTCGCCTTTTACACTATTTCCTAAACTTGCTTGCATACCACCTTGTACAGCAGCTGAGTGAGATCTTTTAACTGGACAAATACTTAATAAAGTTACACTCTGACCACTTTTTGCAACTTCAATAGCAGCTCTTAAACCTGCAAGACCACCACCAATAACTAAAGCATCACTATATTGTATGTTCATATTTAGCTCCATCATAAGTTTTTACTATTTGCGCTACAGAGTTGTTTTGGTAATTATTAAGACCTATTTTTGCAAAAGCAGCTAAGCTTAATACACCTAAAACTAAGAAGAAAATACTAATAAACCATTTTGCTTTTTTAAGTTTTTTACGACTTTCTTTTGCATCTTTACCTTCAAACCAACCCCATTTTACACATAATCTATATAAACCAATACTTCCATGCAACTCAACACAGATTAATAAGGCAATATAAAATAACCACATAAAATGACTTACCACTCTATCGCCTGACATATCAGCACTGATTTTATCTGCATTAGTTATAACAAAAATCAAATGCGCTGAACCTAGGAAAAACATTACAAAACCAGTTGCAGCCTGAACCCACCATAAAGAAGAATCACCATGATTCATATATTTTAAGTGTGTTCTACAAAGTTGATATTGTCTAAAATTGATAGGAAATTTTCTCATTGCAAGACCTGCATGCACAAAGAAAATCACTAAAACACAGGCGGCTAAAAAAGAAGTGATGTAGCTCATCATAGGGCTATCAATGATAAATTTTAGTTCCAAAAAGTGAACTACTGAATCAAAAAAATCATCACTAACCAAAATGGTAGAAACGAAAAACATATGTGCCCACATAAACAAGCCTAAAATCAAGCCTGTTGCACTTTGAATATAGTCAAGTTTTGCTGGCATTTTGCTTTTTTTGCCATCAACACTCTTGCCTAAAAAACCTTCAATGAGTTGGCTCATATTTACTCCTTTAAAAAGTTGATAATTTATAATATCGGAGCAATTATAGAACTTTTATTCTTAAAAAAAATAAAAATTTATAAATTTTTTTTAATATTTCTTAAATAAAAAGATAAAATTAGTCCTAATAAAAACATTATAATACTTAAAATTTGACCCATACTCATACCAAAAGCAACAAAGCCTATACCAAAGTCAGGCTCTCTATAAAACTCACAAACAAAACGCGCTAAAGCATAAAAAATTGTATAATAAGCAATAAGCTCTCCATTGTATTTTTTATATTTTTTTATCAATAATAAAATGATAAAAACTATAAAACCTTCTAAAAATGCTTCATAAAGTTGCGAAGGATGACGCAATATCCCATCTACATAAATACCCCAAGGTACATCCGTAGCTCTACCAAATAGCTCTTGATTTAAAAAATTTCCAATACGCCCAAAAATATAACCACATGGCACACTAATAGCAACCAAATCTAAATATTTCCATAAATTTTGTTTATTTTTTTTACAAAAAGCATAAGTTGCTATTAAAAATCCTATAACAGCACCATGGTAACTCATACCTCTAATTCCTACAAATTCTCCATTATAAAAAGGATTAAAAATTTGCCAAGGATGCGTAAGATACCATAAAGTATTTGCATCATAAATTAAAATATAACCCAATCTTGCACCTAAAATTACACCAATTTCAACCCATATAAAATAACTATCAAGCATAGCTTTTGAAATTCCCATATTGTCTTTAATAGCATAGTATTTTGCAACCATTAAAGCAACAAGTAAGGCTAATACATACATAATACCATACCAATGCACTTTTAAACCAAAAATTTCAAAAGCCACTACATCAAAATTTGCATAAATATTTTGCCAAAATTCCATAAAAAAGCCTTTATAATAAAACACATAATATAGCAAAAAATTGTATAATTATAAAAATAACAAGGAGAGAAAATGAAAAAAATATTATTATTTTTTAGCATAATTTTATTTTTAAGTGCTTGCACTGGTAATCAAAAAACTTATTATATTTCTATGCCAAGTTTTAAAAGTTCTTTTGAAGAACATAACAATACAAAAGAAAATGGCCCAAAAGTTAAAATCAATGAAATAGAAATTATTAAAAATACTTTTTACAGTTCTTATTTTGAACAATCTACCCTAAATCAAAGAATCAATAAAAGCCTAGAATTACTAAAAAAACAGCTATTTAAAGATAGTAAAGCACTATTAGAAAGTAAAGGATATACTATAGATAATGAAAATCCTGATTATACTTTTAATATTACCATCAGTGCTAACTTATATGAGGATAAAGTTACAAGAAATTCAAGTCTTGGAGGCGATAGTGTAGAATCTTCTTTTATGATTATTTTAGAAGCTCAAAGTCATTTAAATAATTTGCATCAAGAAGATACCTTCCAAAGCACAACAAGCTCTGCAAAATTAAATGATCCTATTATTTTAAACTATCCTATAAAAGGTCAAGCAAGTATAGAAAGTTTTAGACAAGTTTATAGTGCTGTCCCAACCCAAGTAAATGAAAGTCTTGCGGCTAGTGCTTTGGAAATTGATAAAGTTTTTATTGCTTTTTACAAAGAAATCACTTCTAGTTTAAAAACCAATATAAAAGAAATCAAGGAAGAATCAAAAGCACAAGAAAATTTAGAAGCTCAAGATATAAAACAAGATAGTAAAAAGGAAGAAAAAACCTCTCCTTATCAAAATAATGAAGTAATTATTTTTGAATAGCTAAAGCATGAAACACTTTGATTCTAAATTTAAGATCAATGTGTTTTTCTTCTGATTTAAATTCAACAGGCGTACTTATTTCTATTAAATTTTTATATCTTTGTAAATCATTTAAAAAAGAATAAAAAGCTTGTGGATTTTTCATCTTTACGCTAACTCCAAATTGATATTTTAAATATTCTTGTCTTTTTTTAATAGGAATAAGATTTATTTTAACATCATCAAAATAATTTTTCATAAAATCCATTAATTCTTTTTGAGAAAATTCCGCATTGATTTGAGCTAAATTTTGCGCGTTTGTGCTTTGAAAATCTCTAATAACCTTTTCCAAAGCTTGTAATTCATTTAATGCTTTGGTATTTTGAATTTGTTGAGCGGCTAATCTGGAATGTTCGATTTTATAATCCTTCAAAAAAGGTACAATTAAGAATAAAATCAATATTGCACAAAGTGCAACAAATGAAAAAGAATAAATCAATATCTTTAATATATCAGCTTCTTCTAAGCTCTTATCTTTTTTGTTCATACATTTCCTCTGGTATAGTAATATTTACACTAACAAAGCGATACCACCCATTTTCTAATTGATAATAGCTTGTTTGAGAATTTGAAAAAATACTTCTTAATGGGGCTTCTAACAACAAAGCAAACATTTCTTTAGTAGGTGTAATACCTCTTAAAATAAGCGACCTATCTTCCATTAAAACCTCATCTAAAGATATATTTTTAGGCACTAAAGTAAAAAGGTTTTGAATACTTTTTAATAAAACTTTATTTTTACCATTCTCTCGTTCTTGTTCTAAATCCCCTAAAATCATTTCTGCTTTATTATTTTGTCTTACTAATTCTTGATATTTAAGTTTATTGGAATTAATTTGAGCTATGATTTGAGCCAATTCTTTTTTCTTATCATCAAGTTGCACAGATGCATAGTAGCTTTTAAAAACAACAACAATAAACACCACAAAAATCAAAGACACACTAATACTAGTAAAATAAATCCAAATTCTAGTAAAAAGATTAAAAACTGGTTTTATCTTAGGCTTTATTAAACTATATCTCATAGCTTCAAATCCTTAACTACAAGCTCATTCATCAAATTTAAAGTATCTATAAGCTCTACTTTTGGCTTTATAAAAAGCTCATTTTCTAAATAATCTAGCGAGGTTGCACTAAAACTTTCCTCATCAAAAATTACAATTTCTTCTAAAAAACTATTATCATACAAGGGATTATGATAAAATTCTTTTACACTTGAAATGATGTATTCAATCATTTTCATATCTGAACTAAAATTTTCTAAAGATTCCATAGGAAGCTGCTCTTCATTCTCATCTAAATCTTCAAGCTTATCAAGTTCTTTACTCATCTCTTCTAAACTTTTTAAATCATAATTTTGTTCATTTTCTTCTTCTTGGCTTTCATCATCAATTTGCAAATCAAATTCTTCTTTAATGTCATCAAAAAAATCAACTTCGTCATAATTTTGACTAGCTATATTAAAATAACTTCCAAATAATATAATCTCATTTTTACAAATTAACATCGCAACAAAATCATGATATCTATACACATAAAGGCCTATTTTTTCTTCAAAACCTCTATTTGCTATACAATGATAAAGCAAAGAAAAAGGTGAGTAAAGCAAATCTAAACCACCAAAAGCTTCATAATCTTCTTTGTAAGAACTCAAAGATTGATTGGAAACATACAACAAAGCATTATTAAAAGGAATACATTTAACATTATTTGCTTCTACTCCAAAATTAGAAAGCTCTTTGAAATTTGAACTTGGCACTACACCTTGAGCAATAGGTGTAAAAAAGGTACAAATATAATAAATTTGAAAGTCTTTACTTAAATTTTTAACATATTCTATTGCTTTTTCTTTATCTTCAAAACTTTTTTCAAAAGTATCAACTGGTTGAGATTTTTTCCAAGTATGACATCTTATAATGTATTGTTTTTCATCATAACAAATACAAATTAAAAGCTGTAAAATATACTTTCTAAAAAAAGATAACATGGTGTTTATCCTTTGTCTATTTGACTTATCATATCAAATTTTTCTTTTATCAATACTTTAGCTTCTTCTAAATTCAAATTTTGTATTTTGATTTCTTCACTTAATCTATAAGTAATCTTAGAAAAAGGCTTAGGTAAAATCATTTTATCCCAACTTTTAAATTCCCAAAAAGAACTTGCTTCATAATTTAGCAAAAAAAGTGGAGCATTTTTTTTTAAAGCTATCATCACAGAACCATCTGAAACACTATGATAAGGTCCTCTTGGCCCATCTGGAGTGATAATCACATCATCGCCTTGATCTAAAATTTTAAAAGATTGTTTTAATAAAGCCAAAGCACCTTTGCTTGTGCTACCTCTTAAAGTATCTAAACCAAAAAAAGCAATATTTCTAGCAATGATCTCCCCATCTTTATGGTGTGAAATCATCACATAAGCCTTTTTTCCTTTAATACCCATTTTACGATAAGCAAAAGGCATTAGAGCAAGACGCCCATGCCAAAAAAGTATCACACATGATCTTTTTGGAAGCTTTTGCCCTAAATAAACCTTTCTACAAGTTAAAAAAATTAGCCATTGTAATAAAAAAATTCCAAAGGCTAAAAGATTAATCTTAAAGGATTTCGCCATTTAACACCATACGCCTAGGATTGGTGATTTTTACTTTTTTCATTTGTCCTAATAGCTCTTCACTGCCTTTAACTTGAATCAAAAAATTATTATCACTTCTACCTGCTACAAAACCTTCACTTCTTAATTCTTCAAATAAAACTTCAAATTCTTTGTCTTTTTGTTTTACAACAATTTCATCTAAAATTTCTGTATGTCTTGCTTGTAAAACACTCAAGCGTTTTGAAGCTATATCATCAGGAATTTGATTTGGCATAGTTGCAGCTTTAGTTAATGGTCTTTTAGAGTATTTAAAAGAAAACATTTGCTCAAATCGCACTTTTTCAAGCACATCCATGGTATCTTCAAAGTCTTTATCACTCTCACCTGGAAAAGCCACAATCACATCAGTAGAAATACTCACATCTTTACACATAGAACGAAGTTTTAATGCTCTATCTAAATACCACTCTTTAGTATATCCGCGTTTCATAGCCTTTAAAATTTCACTTGAACCACTTTGCAAAGGCATATGCATAGACTTACAAACTTTAGGATTTTTAGAAAAAACCTCTAAAAATCTATCGTCCATATGCAATGGATGTGGGCTTGTAAAGCGGATACGCTCCAAACCTTCAATTTCACTTAGCTTTTCCAAAAGATCTGAAAAATTAATCTTTTCATGAGCATTAGAAAATCTTTTGCCGTAATTATTAACATTTTGTCCTAGTAAAAAAATCTCTTTAGCACCCTTAGAAACAGCTTTCAATGCTTCATTTTTAATAATCTCAAAAGGTATAGAAATCTCATCTCCTCTTGTGTGAGGCACTATACAATAAGTACAATGCTTATCACAACCTATGGAGATATTAATATAGGTCTTATAAAGGCTATTTCTAAAATCTGCAAAGGCATAATTACTCTCATCAAAATCTATATCATTACCTAAAAATTTTGGAGTATTTACGGCCTTTGTGATTTTGGAAACATTTCTAGCACCCAAAACAAAATCCACACTAGGAGCACGCTTGAAAATTTCATCTCCCAAATGTGAAGCAGTGCAACCACAAACTCCTATTTTAGCTCCATTTTTTTTGATTTTTTCAAAACTTCCAACTTCTGAAAAAAGCTTATGTACAGGCTTTTCACGCACCGAGCAAGTATTGATTAAAATCAAATCTGCTTCTTTTGCATCTTGAGTTAATTCATAATTTTCTTTTTCTTTAAGTTCAGCTATCATGTGCTCTGAATCACGCACATTCATAGCACAACCTAAAGTTTGTATAAAAAGTTTTTTACTCAAAGAATATGTACCTCATACATAAAATCTGCATCATCTAAACCATATTTGATTGTTCTATGATAAACACATTTTCCTTTTTTTTCAAAATGCTCCACCAAAGCGATTAATTGCTTATGGGCATTATCTTTATCGAAATAGAAAAATTTTTGACCTTCTTTATCCACAGCCTTTTCAATACTTTCTAAACTTATACTTTTTGGCTTTTCATCAACAGAGGTTCTTGCTATTTTTAAGTCCATATCATCATCCTCAAGTTTTTTTTAATCTGAAATTATAGCAAATTTTACTTTTAATTAAACTTATTAAAGATATAATTTTATTCTTCAAACTTTTAAAATCCAAAATTAAGGTTGTATTGTCATTATGGAAAAAATCACAGATATAATTGAATCCATTGCTAATGAGAAAAATTTACAAATAGAAGATGTAAGAGAAAGAGTTAAAAAAGCACTTATTAATACTGCTAAGAAAATTTATGGCGATAAATATGAATTTTTTGTTGATTCGGGTAAAAATTTGCAACTTTATCAAAAAATCATCGTAGTAGCTGATAATGATGAAAGATTAGAAAATGAAAATGAGCATTTTATCGCTTTAAGTAAAGCAAGGGCTGAAGCTAAAGATGTAGAAATTGGCGATGAGCTAACTTATGAATGTTCTTTGGAAAATTTAGGCCGTACTGCTGTAAATATCTTACATAAAGAATTAGAATATAACATTCAAAAACTCTTAGAAGAAAAAATCTATGAAAAATACCAAAAAATGGTAGGACATATGGTTTTTGGTAGCGTAGTAAGAGTAGATAGTGAAGAAAATACCTATGTAGAAATTGATGAGTTTCGTGCATATTTACCTAGAAAAAATCGTATCAAAGGTGAAAAATTTAAAGTAGGCGATGTGATTAAAGCTGTTATTAGACATGTATATATTGATAAATCGGGTATGAGAATGGAACTTAGTAGAACTAGCCCTAAATTTCTAGAAGCTTTATTAAAAGCTGAAGTTCCTGAAATCAAAGATGGCCTTATAAATATTTATGCAAGTGCAAGAATTCCAGGCGAGAGAGCAAAAATCATCTTGCAAGCTAATAGCCCGAGTGTTGATGCAGTAGGAGCAACTGTGGGTATAAAAGGAGTTAGAATCAATGCTGTAAGCAAAGAATTAAAAAATGAAAATATTGACTGCATTGAGTATTCTAACGAAATGGCAATTTTAATCACTAGAAGCTTAGCTCCAGCCATTATAAACTCAGTTAGTATTGAAGATAAAAAAGCTATTGTAACGCTAAATAGCGAGCAAAAAAGCAAAGCCATAGGAAAAAGTGGTATCAATATACGCCTAGCTAGCATGCTTCTTGGATATGGGATAGAACTTAATGAAGTAAATAATGAGGATAAAACTAATAACCAAGAAGAAGCGTTTAAAAACCTTAAAGCTTTATTTGGAGAAAACTAAAGCTGCTTACCGACAGTTTGCTCGGTAAGCTTTCTTTCTAAAACTAAATCCACTATAGGTTGTTCTCTTTTATTTGCCTTTTGGCAGTGATTTTTATCAAAAAAATCTGTGATTTTAATAACTATTTTAGCCCATCTTTTATCACGCTCTCTCCAAGCATGAGACGATAAAGACTCCCAAGCATAACCATTAAACAAAGTAGCATTGACAAAATGATCGAGCGCTCTCACACCTTGTCTAACCCTAGCAGGATTACCAAAAGTACCCACTATAACAATAAAAAGATAACTAACCACCGCTAAAGGAACAATAGCGCAAAGTAGTATAGTTCCTGCTAATTTTTCTTTCATTTTTGCCTTTTTATAAATCTTATATTCATACCATTTGCTGATCTTATAGTTAGTCTTCCTACTATATCAGGTACAAAATTTTCTTCTAATTCTAACTTATAAGTCCTTAAAATATTAGCTAAAATCAAAATAGCCTCTTGCATAGCAAAACCCTGCCCTATACACACACGCTCTCCCATACCAAAAGGCATATAAGTGTCTTTTTTAATCTTGCTTTTATCTTCATGGCGACTTGGATCAAACTCATGTGGATTTTCCCAAAAACTATCATGTCTATGAATAAGCCATGGAGCTACCACTACACCTGAACCTTTTTTAATAAGCTTATCTCTCATTTTGTTATCATTTCTTGCTTCTCTAGCAAAAAAGCCAACTGGTGGATAAAGTCTTAAACTTTCTTTAAACACATTTGTAAGATATTTCATTGCTCTAATATGTTCTATTTTAAACTCTTCATCACCCGCAACTTGCATGATTTCTTCATAGGCTTTTTGTTGCTCATTTGGAGAAATACTTAAAATATATAGCGTCCAAGTTAGCGAGCTTGCAGTGGTTTCATGGCCTGCTAAGAAAAGCATGGCAACTTGGTCTAAAATTTCATTAAAAGAAAATCTCTCATTAGTATCTGCATCTACCACCATAAGCAATGATGATAAAATATCTTCATATTTTCCTTGATCATTTAGAGCATTATCATATCTTGGCTTTATAATATCTGATAAAACTTTGCGTATAACTCCACCTGCTTTAAGTCTTTTTTTCTCACCTAAAAGATTTGAAAGCCAAGTTGGGAAACGAAACATTCTTCGCATAGCTGTTTTAACTGTTTCTTCTTGCACAGTTACAAAAGCATCCAAAACAAGTTTACCTTTTTGCTCATCAAGTTTTGATGACATAATAGTTCTAAAAATCACATCTGCAGTCACAAAAGTCATAGCTTCATCTACTTCTATAATCGCTTTATCTTCATACCTTGCAAATCTTGCCATCATATCAGAAGCTGCTTCACTCATCAAATTAAAAACCTTAGAAATCCTTGTCATTTCAAAAGAAGGTCTTAAAAGTTCTCTTTGCTTTTCCCATACTCTATCATTAGTTGTAAAAATGCTTATACCCAAAAGTGGCTCCAAAAGCTCATGCAAAAGTTGGCTTTTTGGATATTCTCTAACCTCATCTACCATAATGCGTCTAACTTCTTTTGGATCATTTACTACATATAGATCAAATCCAGGCATTTTTACTCTACCCATCATCATTTTATAGCTTCGCTCATAAAGCCCATCAAGCCATGATCTTCTTTTTAGTAAAAAAGTAGTTAATGTAGAAGCTTTATTTTTATAAGGCTTTGGATGAAAAGGACATTGACCCATGTTTTTCTCCTATTTGATTTTCTCTTCTAATTTATTTTTACCTATGATAAATTCAAAAAAGTTATATACTCCTTGAATTTGTGTGGCAAATAAATATAAAAAATGTGCTTTGTATTTATCTTTTTTGATTTTTTTATAATCTTTGCTTTTATATAAGGTGTGAAATTTAGCCGAAAGATATTTTGGACTAAATTGTGCTTTTACTCCGCTTGTGCGTATAAAATCAACTTGTGCAAAACAAGCCCCATCGATAATAGAAGTAAAATCATACCATATTAAATTTTTACTTCCTAAATACTCTAAGTCTTTTCTAAACTCAAAAGATCTTTTTTGATAGCTTACCAAAGGTATACACTCACCTAGAGTTAAAACCTTTAAATTTTTAAAAGAAACATTTTCTTTTTCACATTTTCTAAGCACTTTTGCTAAAACATTTATGCAAAGTACTGTTCCTACACTATGCGCACTTAAGATGAGTTCGTAATTTTTATCATTTACATTTTCTTTTAGTTTTTCAAAAATAACCCTAGCAAAATCATCCATTCTTAATTCAAGTTCGCCTTGGGAATTTTTCTCCCAGTTTGCACAAAAAGAACAAATTCTAGCTATCCAAAAAACAGCTAATTTCTTGCCTAATTTATAAAGCATTTTTGGCAAAAATACTAATGATAAAATAAAGGCTAAAATTCCCAAAACAATATGAAAATTTTGCAAATAAAACAAGCTTCCAAAAGCACAAGCTAAAGTAAAAATCAAACTCAAAAGTACATAAAAAAATGGATAATAACCTGTGATAAGTTGGTGCGGGGATTCTTTACCGAATTTTAAAAAAAGCCCTGTGATGGTATAAATTCTAAAAAAACTATAGCAATCACTCAAAGCATCTTTTATACCCTCTGACCAGTTTTTTTTGACTATATCATTCCAACCTAAAAAAGTATAAGTAGTGTTTGTGTATGGAGTTTGAATTTGCCAAAAAGGATAAATATTAACTTGAGCTTTTGATAAAGTATAATCATAATTTAAAAGTTTATTTTGCTCGGCTAAATTTTTTTTAAACATAGCATAATAATGCCTATATCCTCTAGGATCATAACCAGCTATATAAAAAACATCTCTTTTTTGACACAATTTATCCATTAAAATCCCAAATAAACTCAAAATGAATTTAAAAATATAGCTAAAGTTGTTATCTTTGTCAAATACTTATTTAAAGGCAAAAAGAGGGGTTTTTACTCTGAAATTATTCATTAAAAAATATTTTATAGAATAAATAAAATTTATTAAACTATGGAAAGGTTTAAATGAATGTAATCTTACTAGGTGGTAGCAATAGTGTACTTAAAAATGGTCTTAGAATAGGTCTTGAAAATAAAGACATTACACTACATAATTATGCCTTAGGGCTTAGTACTTCTTTACAAAATCTTTATGAGTTAATACGCCATAAAGATACTATAAACAAAAGTGATTTTCTCATCAGTGAATCAAATATCAATGATTATTTAAGTCCTATGAGTTTAAATATTATACTTAGAAATATTGACTATTTTTACGAAGAACTTTACAAAGCAAACAAAATTACCATAGTGCTTATATTTCCCATACCAGCTTACAATGACAAATCAAAAGCTATCAATGAAGCCCATAGGAAAAATTGTGCTTATTATGGTTTTAATCTAATCGATGTAGACTTTTACTACCAAAAAAATAATCTTTATGATTTTGATCAAAACTATAATTTTCATCCTATACCACTAGCTATGCAAGAGCTTGGAAAAACATCATTAAAAATTTACATAGCTTTAAAAAATCCAAAGAAGATATCATTTGCTCAAAAAGAAAATATCATATCTTTGCACCTTCAAATTTAACCAAAATGGAGCATAAAAACTCATTTTTTTGTGAAAAAACTGTAAAGATTAAAGCTAATGAAAAAATTATTTTCCCAAAAGAGTTAAAAAACTATCAAATCTTAGGCATACATACTTGGAATCACACTAGCTTATCAACCCCCCCCCCATGCTATATCATCTATAAGCATTGAAAACTCATCTTTTAAATTAGTAAAAAATTTTGGACTTATCAATACTTTTCAAGATATACAAAATGAAAAAGCAATTTGCGACGAGCAAACCTTTTTGCATGTTAATACGCAAATTATCAAGCAAAGCGAAGAAAGTTTAGGCTCAAACATAGCAAATGAAAAAACACCAAGGCTTGATTATGTAGACTTAATAGGAATTTTACTTTTAGAAAATGATAATGATAAAAAGATTGAATGTAAAAATTATCTTGTAAATACCCATGATTCTTTAATACCACCTATAGCATTTTATAAAGAATTAGCACTAGAATACTATGAACTAAAAAGACTTAACACGCAAACTTTTCTACAAAGTCAAAATCATAATCTTTTACGTTTTTTAAACCACAAAGGCTTAAAAAATGAATATGAGATATTTATCCATCAAAACAATAAACTTTATGGAGCTAGCTTAAGGATAAAAGAAAGACTAAGTTATAAGCTTGGAGAAATCATCATAAAAAACAGTAAAAGTTATCTAGGGTATTTTAAAATACCTTTTGAATTAAGAAAAGTCAAAAAAGATCATTTTAAAAATCAAAAAGAACAAAAAGATCTACCGCCACTAAAAGCTTATGCTGACTATAAACAAGCTCTTATTGCGAAAACACATCTGTCTTATATTTTAGGTAATACACTTTTGCAAGCTTCAAGAACTCCTTTTAAAATAGGTTATTTAAGCTTACCTTTTAAACTTAGAAAAATTGCAAAAAACTATAAAAAGAAATTTTAATCTAAACTAATATTTTTGAAGAAATTCCCATTAACTTGGGTTTTATATATCACATAATTTCTAAATTTAGCATGTAAAACTGCATCAGGTTTATATGCTCTACATTCTTTCCAAAAAGTATGTAAGCTTTTTTGATAAGTCAAACCTTCTACATCATAAAAGGCTTTTCCCATAACTTTTAAAGGACTATTGTGATATAA
This sequence comes from Campylobacter sp. IFREMER_LSEM_CL1097, assembly GCF_025772225.1. Taxonomy (NCBI): domain Bacteria; kingdom Pseudomonadati; phylum Campylobacterota; class Epsilonproteobacteria; order Campylobacterales; family Campylobacteraceae; genus Campylobacter; species Campylobacter sp. IFREMER_LSEM_CL1097. The sequence continues at coordinate 119,823 of NZ_JAKMRT010000005.1, forward strand.
AGCAGAAAGTCCTACTGTGCTATTTATGACTATAGTACCTCTTGCATTGATTAAGAGCGTAGGTAAGTGCAAGTCATGTATATATAAAATTCTACCCTCGACATTGTATTTTAAGCTCAAATCTTCTATAAGTTTTGTGTAATCTCTATAACCACGATCCATAGGATGGTGCTTAAAAACTAGATAGGATTTTGCTTTGGCATGATTAGCAAAAGAGATAATCACTTCTTCTATAAATTTTTCTGTAGTTTTTTTATAATGATGAGATAATTGAGTATCATTGTGCACTTGCAAAATAGCTAAAAAATACTTTTGTTTTAGGGAAAGAATTTTTTCATTTAAACTTTTTTCTGTGATTTTATATTTGTTTTTTCTATATACTGAACAAAGCCAAGGTAAAAAGTCAAATAATTTTAAGCTTCTATGATGTAAAGAATTATTAAAATACCAAGAAAATAAAAAAGCAAAAAGCCAGTATAAAAATGAAGAAAAGGCCATATTTCTAAAAGTGCTTGAGAAAGTTTTAAATTTAAAATCTTTATCAAATTTTTTCTGATTTAGATAAAATTCTTTTTCTCTTGGTAAAGTGGAGTTTGCATTTACTCCGTCTTTTTCAAAAGTAATGAAGTTTGGTCTTATATAACCTTCTTCAAAAATCCATACTTCAATACCCATTTGTTTAGCAACATTAATAGCGATTTCATGCACTTTTCTACAATCATTATACATCAAGATAACTTGAATTTGTTTTTCTTCAAAAAGCTTTTTATAAAAGTCTTCAAGCTCGGCTAAACTTTTAGTGTAATTAACGCTTTTAAAAGGATAAAAGAAAAAATCTCCGCCATTAAAATTTACTTTATAAACCTTAGCTTTTGGAATTTTTGTAGCAATTTTACGAAAAAATCCTCCCACAGGTCCTTGAAGTAATAAAACATTTTTACCAGAAAATTTTTTTAATTTCTTACTTAAATTCATCTAACCAAAATAAATTCTATTAATCTTCTTATTTTTCTTAATATATAAATTCTTATATCCATAAACCAACGCAAATAAAATTTAGAAAAATAATCTTTTTGCATTTTTAACATTATATCTAAAGCAAGCTCAACTTCACATAAATTTTTACTTTTTGGATGGATGTATCTTGGATAAAGGATCAAAACCCCAGCAACAAGCTCTTCTAAACTAAGCACTCTTGTGCGTCTTGGAATTTCATGCAAATCGCTTGTCAAACCCCAACCTGCATAAAAAGGCTTGCCATAGACCACTACTTTTTTGCCACGCAAAAGAGCATCAAAACCGCTTGTGGAGGTTATAGTATGTACTTCATCGCATGCATTTATAGCACTATCTATGCTGACATTTTCTATAATTTCATCACAATATTTTAAAATAATGCTTTTATCTTTTAAACCCTTACGGTTACCACTTAAAACATCAGGATGAGGTTTAAAAACTATAAAAGCATTTTCATTTACCTCTCTTACACTCTGTAAAAGTTTTAAAGTATCAAAACCAGCTCCACCTAAGATCATAGAAGCATCATCTTCTACTTGAGCTGGGATTAAAATGATTTTTTTACTTGTATTAAAATTTAATTTTTCATGTTTTAAACCATTATATTTTGAAAATTTATTTTGTGTGATAGTGGTGATGAGTTTTTTAGCTCTTTGTTTTAAACTTTCATCAAAAATGTGATTTTGCAAAATATCTTCTAAATCACTTGGCTTGCTTGGATCAACATACAAGCCTTTGCTATCTACTATTAAAGAAAAAGGACGTGTGAGATCTGAACCCAAAAAAACGGAGCGTAAAAAGCCATCTTCTACTAAAAAAATTGCATTATTAAAATCTTTAGCCAGTAAAGTTTTATCATACTTTTTACCCCAGATAAAAATTTTATCTTCAGGTTTTAAATTCGCTTTGTAAAGTTCATCAAGTGAGTTTAAAAAAATGGTTTTATTATTTTTGGCTTTAAAAAATGGTCTTGTAAATTCTCTTTTCCATTTAGAAAAACCTAAAAAATACAAAGTATTTGAATTAGCTTGTTCTATCTTTTTATATTTTGCTAGGGTATGAATAGTATCAAAAATATCACTTTTTTGATTTAAGTAAGGATTAAAATATTCACTATATAAAACATAAGCAGCATAAAAAACTTCTTCTAAAGTTCTTTTTTTAAGCCTTCTTTGACACACTTGTTTATCTTGAGTTAAACCCCAACCTGCATAAAATGGCACGCCATAACACACACATTCGCATCCTAACATCAAAGCTTCAAAGCCCATACCAGAAGTTTTGGTATAAACTTTTTTAAAATAACTTAGCAATTCTATGGGATTATAATTTTCTTTTATAATTACACAATTATTTGGTAAATCTTGCACATCAAAATCACTTTGTTTTTTACCACTTAATACATCGGGATGAATTTTAATGTATATTTTAGCATTTGGATTTTTTTTAATAGCTTCATTTATGATATCTTGAGTTGAGAAATTATCCGCTAAGCCAAATTTAAGAGAAGCATCATTTGCTACTTGAGTGATTATTAATACGCATTCTTCATTAGCACTAAAAAGCTCTTTTGGCATGCAAAGATTATTGTTATACTTGCTAAGTTTTTCTTTTTTTATGAGTTCTATGGCTTTTTTTGCTTGCTCTAATTCTTCAGAACTAAATTCGTAAGTATTTAAAATATTTTCAAGCTTAGATGGTGCAGTCGCATCGTAATAAATTCCCATATCATCTTTGACGATAGAAAAACTTGGGCTATTTTCTACACCTAAATTTAACGAACGCAAAAAACCATCTTCTAAAAGTAAAAATTTTACATTATACTTTTTAGCTAATTCTATGGCTTTTAAACCTGACTTTTTTCTACCCCAACCTACAAAAACATCTTCTTTTGTGATATTTTTATAGGTATGATATAGAGTTATTTTATAAAAATTTTTAACATTTTCTTTTAATCTTTTAGATATAGTATAAAATTTCATAACAACTGTTTTACAATCATATCAACTTTTTCATTTAAATTTTCT
>NZ_JAKMRT010000050.1:0-805 GCF_025772225.1 Campylobacter sp. IFREMER_LSEM_CL1097
GCTGCTATACCCATAGAAGTTTTAAAGTTAGCAAATTGAGAGGAACCGTCCGCTGGAGCAGTAACCCCAAAAGCAACTGAAAATGCTGTCGCAAACACCATATTGTTTTCATATATCTTAGAATATTCTTTTCCACTTCCTACAGAAAAACCAGAACCAGTGCTCATTCCACTACCATCTACTTCCATATATGCAGATAAAGATGAAGCAGTAACTATCATCTTTCCACCGCCTTTATAAGCATTAAAGCCCATAGCATCAGCTACATTAGTATCAATTCTTCCTTTTGATTCTCTTAAAGATACAGAAGCTTGAGAGATCATTTGAGTTGCACCCATACCTATAGTAGAAAGATTACCTCCTGATATTAAGATATCTTTACCATCATTTTTGATTAAAGATAAACGGCCATAATTTTCATAATCAGTTTTCAAAACACCGGCACCAGCACCCATACTACCTTCTACTTTAATCCCTCTACCGTCTCTTGAGGTTAATACAAGTCTACCATTAGCATCTCTTGAAGCTTCTACTCCTGTACTATCTTTAACTGAATTAATAGCAGCTACCAAAGCTCCATTTTGATCACTATCTTGATATTCTATTTTACCTATGGTTACACCATTAATCTTAAAATCATCACTTGTAACACCAGCTTTTATAGGACCAACACCTGTAGTTTCAACTAAGAAATTTGCTCTAACCCCTGTGATATCAGAAACTCTATTAATCTCTTCAGCTAAAGCTCCCATACCTGTTCCTACTGAAGTAGAAATCACTACAGGTTGGAATTTAAAATCATCTA
>NZ_JAKMRT010000051.1:0-751 GCF_025772225.1 Campylobacter sp. IFREMER_LSEM_CL1097
CAATCAAGGTAAGCTGTTTATATATATAAATTTCATCTGTAAAAAAATCCGCTGACTTATTTTTTGTTTTCATATATTTAAATTGAATATTGAAATTACTACACAATGGATTCGATACTCCATAAAATTCCAAAGTAGCCTTACCACTAGAATTTACTCTAACATGATCTTGCTTTGGTTTAGCCGCTGATAAAAAATCATGATATATTTCAATTTCTGTATTCGGGATTAAATTACTTACCTCAAGATGAAAATCTTGATTTAATTCTATGGTTTGCTTATAACCCTTATAGCTAGGATAAATAATACTAGGGATATATTCTTTATCTACATATGCAATAGTAGTGCTAGCACTTTGTCCAATAGTATTTACATTAATTACAGGGTTATCTTTAAATGGAACTTTGGAAGTAATAGTTGCTTTAGCTTCACCACTAGAATTAAATGTTGTATCATGATCATTTAAAGTAGCGTCTCCACTTATATTCCATTCTACTTTAGCACCTTTTTTACCATCTTTTAGCGTGATATTGGCTTGTGCTTTTTCTTCGGTGTATATTGTTTTATCCCCTTCAAATTTTAATTCTCTTTGATAAAGCTTAATTTTATCTGCAGCAAACTCTAGTTTACTTGTTCTTGTCTTCATATAATTAAACTTAATAGCAATATCTTTAACATTATAATCACTAATCCCACTAAATTCTAAAGTAGCTTCACCTTTATCATTAACATTAAAGCTTTCTTTTTTAGC
>NZ_JAKMRT010000052.1:0-701 GCF_025772225.1 Campylobacter sp. IFREMER_LSEM_CL1097
CCCCATTATAGTTTTTAATGGTAAGCTGAGCTATACCACTATCTTTAGCTTGAGAACCTGTTTCAAATCTAGTTACACCTATTTTAGAACTTTGAGTTGGGCCTATGCTAGCTTTTACGGTTTGATTTGACTGTGCACCTACTTGGAATTCTTGATTTATAAAGTTTCCGCTTAAAAGTTGTTTGCCATTAAATGCTGTAGTATTAGCTATATTATCAAGTTCTTCCATCAAACGATTTATATCAGCTTGAAGCATATTTCTTGTTTTAGTGCTTTGTCCATCTTGTGCTGCTTGAGTAGCTTTTACTTTGATAGTATCTAAGATTTTAAGCTGCTCATCCATAGCCTTATCAGCTGTTTGTAAAATACCTATAGCATCATTACCATTATTTATCGCTTGACCTAAAGTTGCAGCTTGTGATCTTAAGCTATCTGCTATAGCCATACCTGAAGCATCATCTGCTGCAGAGTTGATTCTAAGACCTGAACTAAGTCTTGATAAAGACTTATCAAGCTCTCTTGCTGTGATAGTTGAATTTGCATGTGCATTCATTGCACCTATGTTGGTGTTTATTCTAAAACCCATTTTAAATCCTTTCAAAATATTGCTTAGAACTTTTAAAGCAATAAATGTTCCAAATTTTAAAGAGTGTTTTAAAGAGTGTTTTAAAGAGTGTTTTAAAGAGTGTTTTAAAGAGTGT
>NZ_JAKMRT010000053.1:0-564 GCF_025772225.1 Campylobacter sp. IFREMER_LSEM_CL1097
CTATTTAAAGTTAAAGGAAAAAAATGGAAAAAATAGTAGAACAAGTTTGGGATTATACTAAACATGCAAAATTTTATTCATATAGACCAAATTATGCACCACTTAGTATAGATATGCTAGTAGAGCTTGCTAAAAGAACTAGTCAAAGTTCAAAGATAAAAGTTGCAGATATTGGAGCAGGTACAGGGAATTTAAGTATTATGCTTTTAGAGAGAGCTTGTAAAGTGGTAGCGGTTGAGCCAAATGATGCAATGCGTGAAATTGGTATAGAAAGAACTCAAGGTCAAGATGTAGAATGGGTAAGAGCTACCGGTATTGACTCTACTTTAAAAGATGGAGAGTTTGATTGGGTGAGCTTTGGAAGTAGCTTTAATGTGATGGATAGATCAATGGCACTAAAAGAAAGTCATAGATTACTCAAAAAAGGATGTTATTTTACTTGTATGTGGAATCATAGAGATTTAAATGATCCTATTCAAAAAATGGCAGAAGATATTATTGTTAGTTTTGTTCCAAATTATACAAGAGGCACAAGAAGAGAAGATCAACGCCCTATTATAGAAG
>NZ_JAKMRT010000054.1:0-561 GCF_025772225.1 Campylobacter sp. IFREMER_LSEM_CL1097
ACCTATTATAGAAGTAACATTTTTAATCTCTTCACTTTGAGCAATAACTTCACTAGTTTTATGAGATACATTTTGCATAGAAGAAGTAATCTCTTCTAATGCTGCTGCTGTTTCTTCTAAAGAAGAAGCTTGAGAAGATGAAGAATCTGTTAAGTCTTTAACAGCACTTTGTAATTTACCACTCTCATCTGCTAATAAAGAAGCAAATTCAGATGATTGTCTTAGCATAGCTACTATTTCTTGACCTAATACATTAGTAGTTACTTCAACTCCACCTTTAGCATTTTTAACTTCAGTAGTAAAGTCTAATGCCTTATAGCTATCAAATACTCTATTGATTTCATTCATATTAGAACCAACTTTTGCTTGTAATACATCAAGCATATCATTTAATACATTTTTTAATTCTATTAATTGAGGATTAGCAGGAATTGCTGTTATTCTTGCTGTTAGATTACCACCTTCTATTTCTTTAGCTGTATCAACTGATTGTTCTACTGCTTTAGCATCTTGTTCTAATGCATTTTTAGTTTTAGTGATGTTTTCATTGATGGCTTTGGC
>NZ_JAKMRT010000055.1:0-544 GCF_025772225.1 Campylobacter sp. IFREMER_LSEM_CL1097
GGGGGGGGTATATAACCCTACCATATAAATTATATAAGATAAAACAACAACACAAAAAAGAGCAGAAACTATATAAACAAACTATTAAAATATTTCCTCATCTTGCATATCCTAAAGTAGAATCTTGTAAAGACTACAATGAAAGCATAAAATATAAATACCATCTTTCTTATATGCTAGGAGAAGCCTTAATTAAAGCTCATAAAACTTGGTATAAAGGAGGGTATTTTAAACTATATAAAAATATACAAAATATTAAAAAACAATATAAACTACTAAAAGAATTAAACTTAAGCAATATTGATATTTCTTCAAAAAACAAAGAATTATTAATCACTAACTTTGATGTAATAAAAGATATATTAAAAATTCATAAAGACTATAAACCTATATTGGAGAACATATTTCACAATTTCGATTATACCTTAAAACACTTAGATCTGATAAAAGAATGGCTTTTATCAGATGATTTTTATCAAAGATATAAAAAGGAAAACCATCCTTATCCTTCTTTGTTAGATCCTAAAAAACTAAATGATGAGAA